>DNWZ01000729.1:24244-40071 GCA_003506095.1 Planctomycetaceae bacterium
GAGCGTTGATGGGATACGGCGACTACGACGGATCGCAGCCGAGCTTTCGGTCGAGGGCACAAGCAACCTTGCGACACTTCTCCATCAACAACGCAAAAGCCGCGAAATCGAGCGACTGGTAGCCATCGCTGGCCGCGTTTTGCGGATCCGGGTGAACTTCGATGATCAAACCGTCGGCACCGGCGGCGACCGATGCTGCAGCCATGTCGGTGACCAGGTAAGTGTGTCCGGTGCCGTGACTGGGGTCGACAATCACCGGGAGGTGCGTTTTGCGGTGCAAGTACGGGACGCTGGCCAGAGGAAGCGTGAATCGCGTGTGGGCTTCGAAGGTGCGAATGCCACGCTCGCACAGCATCACGCGTTGGTTACCGCCGTTGAGAATGTATTCGGCGGCGAGCAGAAACTCGTCCATCGTTGCTGACGGGCCGCGTTTGAGCAGAACGGGACGATCGACGCCTCCGACCGCTTCAAGCAATCGATAATTTTGCATGTTTCGGGCACCGACTTGCAACACGTCGCTGTATTTGGCGACCAGTTCGACGTCTTCGGTGCTGACGACTTCGGTCACGATCGCTAGGCCCGTTTCTTCGCGGGCGGCGGCCAGCATTTTCAAGCCGGTTTCCTTCAAGCCCTGGAAACTGTAGGGGCTCGTTCGCGGCTTGAACGCACCGCCGCGCAGCGCCGTCGCACCGGCCGCTTTGACCGCACGAGCCGACGCGATGATTTGCTCTTCGCTTTCGACGCTGCAGGGTCCAGCGATCACGCCGATTTGTGAGCCACCAGCGGCGAAACTGCCACAAGAAACGGTCGTCGGTTCGGGGCGCACTTCGCGGCTGGCCATTTTGTACGGTGCCAAGATCGGCATCACGGTTGCAACGCCTTCGCAGACTTCCAACACTTCCTTGGCATGCTCGCGTTCTTCGCCGACGACCGCGATAACCGTCCGTTCGGTCCCGACGATCACGTTCGCTCGCAGCCCGAGTTCACCGACTTTTTTTACTGCCGCATCGACCTGAGCCTGGGTCGATTCAGGTTCCATCACAACGATCATCAAGACGCTCGCAAAGAGATATTTTTAAAGGAAAATGATTTCGGACAGGCCGTGAGTGCAAAGCGTTGCACGAAACGCGGACTCTGGAAAGATGCCGTGAACACGAAACAGGTTCTCAGATTTCGTCTTCTTTCCGCTTCGTGCTCCGCTGGATATCGTTCACCATCGGCGGGGCGTTGACGCTGTGGCCGATCCCGTAAGCCAATCGGCCCAAGATGCCAAAGTAAGCGAATGTGCCAGCGACGGTGACAACGATCGCGATCCCGGCACCGACCAGCAGCCCAGAAACGCTGGCGATCATAAACATCAGGAACATGCCGAAAAACAGAATGCCGGACGCCAAGTAGGCGGCGCCCCACTGGTCGGGGGCCCGCATCACCGATTTGGTCACATCGGTCGAAAACGGCACCAAAATGCTCTCTTCGTCCAGCATGGAAAGCAACACGATCGGGTAGAGCGCGTAGAGCGACATCATCGTCATCGCCACCGTGATCAAACCGCCAGCAAAAACGTAATTGGTTACCGCCCAAATCGGCCCAGCGGCGACGCCAACGGAGGCTATCGCGATCACCATCTGGCCGAGCCATGCCATCGGATCAAACAGCGGCCATTCGCTGACTTCGTTTTCGCCGTTAGCCACCGATTGCAGAATCGCAAACCCATTGGCGATCACCAGTGCGCCGAAAATCGCGCCGCCGGCAAACAGGCCCATCACCACCACTGGGCTGTCGTATTGCAACGCCACGGCGGTCGGCAAAAAAGCCAGGAGCGACAAAAAGAAAATGTGCAGGCCGACCACAGGATGGAGAAACACCTTTGCCAGACCTGAAAACCACTGCTGAAAGTTCGGCAGTTCCCATTCTTCCTCTTCGGCTTCGANNGGCCGCGACGGCAGGTTTTCTTCGCCAGAATCCTGAAAATTGAAGGTCGCAGCGGCTTGGATATCGGGCTGGTACTTCGGTTTCACTTTGGGTGGAGGCGGAACCACAATCGCCGCGTGGCAATCGGGACACCGAATCCGTTTGCCCACTTGGTTCGGTTTGGCATAAGTCAGCGAATCGCAAGTCGGACAGGTGACGCGAAAGGTATCGTCAGCCAGAGCCTTAGGCTGGACCAATTTCATGGGGGCCGGTTTCTGGTCTTCGGTGTCAGCGAAACCGCTGAGCGCGTCGAGGTCCGATTCGCTCAGAGGCGGCGGAGCGGCGGGACGCGGCGCAGCGAGCGGCGACATCGGAACGTTGCTCAAGTCGGGCAGCATAAAGTCGTCGACATCACCCAGTTCGACCGTGGGTGCGTGCCGTACGGTCGCTGTGGCGGGTTTCAGGTCGCTTTCCAGCCGCAGCCAATCGTCATCATCGCTAGCCGCGGCCGGTTGACCAGGAACTTTGATTTTGCTGCCGCATTGATCACAAGCGATCCGCTGGCCAGCCCTGTCCGGCGACACGCTGAGCATCGCTTGGCAGATCGGACATTTAAGCTGGATCGGATTCGCTTGGGTCATAGTATCGGCGTGTTTCAGGCTCGAGGGTGAAAAGCGGACCGAACGATTCTCCGCCAGCGACAATCCGCCAGCAGTCGAAACGATCCGAGGCAAAGTAAGAGCCCGTTACCCCATTCTAACCTTCCATCACCTCAGATTCTCGTCCCTTGGCCAACTCGCTCGCTCGTGCTTCGAACTTTTTGGTCAATTCTTGGACTTCATCCTTCAACTTGTCGCGATCGTCTTCGGACATCGATTTGTCTTTCTCTGCCGTATCAGCCGCTTTGTTGGCGTCGCGACGAATGTTACGAACGCTGATCTTTGCATCTTCGGTCAATTCCTTGATTCGTGCGACCATCTTTTTGCGGACTTCGGTCGACAGCGGCGGAACGTTCAGGCGGATGATGCGTCCGTCGTTTTGCGGGTTCAAACCCAAATCGCCGGCGACGATCGCCTTTTCAATTTCCTTGATGGTCGAAACATCATAAGGCCGGATCACGATCTGCTGTGGCTCGGGCGTTCCGATCGACGCCAATTGCTTCAGCGGTGTCGCCGACCCATAAACTTCGACGCGGACCGATTCGACCAAACCCGGGTTGGCCCGGCCGGTGCGGATACCGGTCAAATTATTGCTCAGCACTTGAATCGCCTTTTCCATGCGTTCTTCTGCGTCGCTAAGGATTTCTTCGTAGGACATGTTTTGAAACTCCGGTTGGGGAAAACGGAAAAGTGGGGGAGAGTCGATCAGGCGTTCGGTTTTAGCGGCGGTCGCTGCCGATACGAGTGCCCAGGGTGTGTCCGGTCACCGCTCGCACGATGTTGCCGTCATGTTTGAAGTTGAAGACCAAAATCGGGACATTGTGTTCGCGGCACAGTGCGATCGCCGTGGCATCCATCACTCGCAAGTTTTTCTCGATCACTTCGTCATAAGTCAGCGACTGGTACATCACGGCGTGGGGATTTTTTTCGGGGTCTTCGCTGTAGACGCCATCGACGCGCGTCGCCTTGAGGACGACGTCGGCACCGAGTTCGAGTGCGCGCTGGGCAGCGGCTGTGTCGGTGGTAACGTAGGGCCGCCCGATACCTGCAGCCAGGATCACGACGCGACCTTTTTCGAGGTGCCGCAGGGCTCGGCGGCGGATAAATGGCTCAGCAACGGTGTCGACTTCGACGGCTGACATGACTCGGGTGCTGCAGCCGAGCGATTCCAGCGCGTCTTGCATCGCCATGGAGTTGATGACTGTCGCCATCATGCCCATGTAGTGCGCCGTCGCTTGATGGACCATCGTGTTGGTGCCGCTGAACTGGGCACCACGCAAGATGTTTCCACCGCCGATCACGACCGCGATCTGGCAGCCTGAAGCGTGAGCCTGTTTGATTTGCCGAGCGATGCACTGCACCTCATCGCCACTGATGCCCCGCTGGCCCGAATCAGCCAAGCTTTCGCCGCTGAGCTTTAAAATCACGCGGTTGTAACGCAGGGGCGACACAGGATCGGTGGCGGAGTCGGGCATGAGAATCCGAGGGGAAACGCGGGATTGCGAAAGCGGCCGGTAGCATTGTGCGAGCCGACAATCATGGCAACCATCGCGGCGATGACAAGACGGGGAGCAAAATTGTCTCACGATTCGACGGCAAGATCCGACGACCGGCAACCTCCCTGCTGTGACGAATGCACGCCCTCTACTTTGCCGTTTCACCACGAAACCGCTGCAACTGTTCGTGAACATGCCACTCGCCCGGTTCGTCCAACAGGCATGCCTGTTCAATTGCAATGGCATCGTCGACACGGTCGAGCCGAAACAGGATCTCGGCCAGCGTGTCGCGATACACCGTGCTGTCGGGAGCAAAATAGACGGTCTGTTTTGACAATGCCAACGCTTCCTCCAGTCGGTGATCGGACAGCGCCATCACCCAAGCCAGATTGTTTCCTGTCACGATGTCTAGCGGAAATTGTTGCATGTATTTGCTGCCGGCATCATAGATTCGTGTAATCGTTTGCTGGGCTAGGTCGTCCATGCCAGCGGCACGCATTTTCTTGATCGCGTTTTCGCCGAAGTCGATATCCATGGGACTCAGCCGCAACAACGCCTCAATTTGCCGATTGATCTCTTCCTGGTCGCCCTGGGCAATTGCTGCGTTGACCTTCATGCGGTGGACCAAGGTGGGAAAAAGCACGTATCCAGCAGGGTAAAAAAACGTCGACTCGATCGTACCGGCGATCGCCAAGTCGAAGACTTCCGAAGCCAATTTTTCGTGCCGCTGGCCGAGCGCCCGGCTGAAGTTCCTAGCAACCGCTTGAAATTGAACGCCTTCGTCGGATCCGAACGCGACCCAAGGCATCAAGGTTCGATAGATCGCTTCAGCACGCTCGTCGAAACCTTGATCCATCAACGTTTCGCCAAACGCGTTGCGCATTTTTGCAGACGGCGTGCAGGTCATTCGATCGATCAATCGCCACAACGAATCGGCCTCTTCGCCATCGCCCATTCGTCCCGCTGAAACCGCTTCGCCCAAGATGGCGCGCATCGCTAAGTTCAAATCCTCTTCAGCCCGATTGAGCCGCGACGGGCTTTGCCGCGCCTCTTCAAGCCGCCGCCACACAGACGCGAAAATCTCCCGCGCTGAAGCCGGTCGCCCCGCTTTCAATTCGGTTTCCGCGTAGGTCAAAAGCGCTTCGTTGTTGCCAATTGAGATGTTTTCCAGCATCGCTCGCACGGCCAAGTCGAATTGTCCATGCGATTCAAAGATTTTGATGAAATCGAGCGTGATTCGCTGGGGCATTCGATTGCGAAACCGCTGGTCAAGCGTCGATTGCCGTTGTACCGGCGCATGACCACTGAGCGTGTCAAACAACCGCTGGTAATCCGTCTTGGGGTTAAAACGCTCGGGCACTTCACCCGACAGGAAATCGAATACCGCATCGGCCAGCGACTTGTCGTTCAATTTAAGGATGAACCCTAGCCCCATCGTCAGCGAATCGACAGTTTCCGTTTCGACTTCGAACACGTGGGCAAAGTAGCTTCGTCCCGTGCCCGTGATCGCTGATTCAGGCCCCTGATTGAGCACCTTGGCCAACCAGTCGGGCCGATTGATTCGCAAAATGGATTGTAAGATATAAGCGCGAGCAATTGGCCATTCCGCATACGCTTCGGATGACGGCAGGGCCGCACCACGGCTGTAAAGTTCCAACGCCAAATCGCGTCGGCCGCATTGGTATAACAACCGGGCCACCGCGACCAACCGCTGCAGCGGCTCGGGGGCATTATCCAGCTGCGGAGTGCTCCAAGTTTGCGCCGCCAGATGAGCCTGTTCGACCAACGGTGCGATCGACTGATCGAGCTGGTCGGGTTTTACGCCCGCTATCGCAAATGCTTCGGTCAAACGCCCCGATTGCGATAGCAGTTCAGCAGCGATCAAAGGTTGGCTCGGCTTGACAATCGCGACCGCCGCATCGATCTCGCCATGCATCGCCAACACTTGCCAACGCAGACGAATGTAGGCATCTTCACGGGAATCACGGTCAGCGTCTGACTCGCGGAACGACAAGTTCTTGATGGCTTCAGACCTTAATGCGTCGTCGCCCGATCGCGAAGCAGAAACCAAAACATATGCCCAGTGGCGATCGGCTTCGTCGCTGCTGGCGGCTACACCGCGAGCGAGTTCAGCTTGAGTTTTTGCAAGCTCAGCCCAATCACCCTGCAACAAATGGCAAACCCGCAGAAGCTCCTGGTCTTCCGCTTTAACTGCGACCGCAGTCGCATCGTCCAGTCGGTTGGCCACTGCCAGGGCGATCACTTTCAACCGCTGGTTATCAATGCGTGCGTCCAATCCTTGCCCAGTAACATCGCCTTGCCCAGCACCATCGCCTTGGGTCGGACCGATGACGTTCGATACATCGCCCTTGCCGATCATCGCCCACAATTGGTTACGGCTGACAATCAGGTCTGACGTGATTGCCATACGGTCGATCAAATCGGCAAACAGTTCGATCTGGTCTGCTTCGTTTGCCAGACGGATGTAGAACGGAAAACCGCGTTGTAACGAGGACGCGACACGAGTCAACGTAGCCTGGTCGCCCGTTCGTTTCGCTTCATCGATCGCGACCAAAGCACCCTCAAACATCCCCTTGTCCAGCAATCGTTGCAACGATTCCGAGAGACTCAACGATTCGAGTTGTCGAGCCAAGTCGACTGGCGTATCGGGCAATATGCCGCGTCGCCAACGATCCAAAATCCACTGGGCACGTGTGGAAACTTCGGGATCTGAATCCGCAGTTGCAGCAGCAATCGCTTGGCGACTTGCCAACCGCGTTCGCCACATCTCGAACATCGCTTGCTGCCGCTGGTCAAATGTTCCGCTGCTGAGTCGCCGTTTGACTTCATCACCGATTTGTGCCAAAGCGCCGGGTGTCAAATCATTGCCCGTCTGCATTGTTGCCGCACCCGCCGCAATTTCGGGCTGATCAACGGCAAAAGCGACCGGGGCAAGCTCGCAACTCACAAAAAACGCCAGTCCTGCAAACGCGAGCCTTAAAGCTTCTCCTGATGCTCGCCGCAGCAATGCCGCCGACGATTCCGCAAGCCACTTTTCCGGTCGTTCTGACGTCATGAATTGGCCCTCTTTGGGATGGACTCGACCCTGTTGCTATTGACCAACACCTGCCTGCCGGACAACGCTAAACTATAACAAATCTTTCACCGCCTGCCCCCTGCGAGTCCATTATGACCATTATCCTGCCCGTTGGTTGTTTCCATCCTCGCATTGTAACCGCAATTTTGTGCTATTCGGTGGTCGTTTGCGTCGGATCGGTTTCACCAGTCGCGGCCGACGACGTTTGGAAACAATGGCGCGGCGATGGCCAAGTTGGCGTCGCTAGCGGCGATGGTTACCCGACAAAGTGGTCGCCGTCGGACTCGGTGACGTGGAGCATCGCTTTGCCAGGAATCGGTGCGAGCACACCGGTAATCAGCGACGGCCGAGCCTTGTTGACGGCCGGTGTCGATGGACAAAACCGATTGCTGTGCATTGATACCGAATCAGGCAAGACCGTTTGGTCCGCCCGATTGGGGACGGATAAAGGCGGCAAACATCGCAAAGCCAGTGGCGCGAACTCCTCGCCGGTGACCGATGGAACGCTGACTTACGCCTACTTTCGCTCCGGCGACCTCGGCTGTGTGGACGGCGAGGGGAACATCCGGTGGCAAAAAAATCTCCAGGATTCCTATGGTGAAGACACTTTGTGGTGGGACTTGGGGACGTCGCCGTTGCTGACCGAAAAAGCCGTCATCATTGCTGTCATGCAAAGCGGCCCGAGTTACTTGGTGGCCTTTGACAAGTTGACGGGCAAGGTATTGTGGAAAACTGATCGGATGCTTGACGCCCCCGAAGAGGCTGCACACAGCTACTCTTCGCCGCTGCTGGTGACAATCGGTGACAAACGTGCGATCGCAGTCCTGGGAGCAGACCATCTAACGCTGCACAGCGAAACCGATGGAAAGGAATTGGCCCGACTTGGCGGATTCAATCCGACGGCGCAGCGTTACTTCCGTTCGATCGCCTCTCCGGTTGTTCACGGTGACGTGATCGCCTGTCCCTACGCGCGGGGTGCGACAATCACAGGTGTCAGCCTATCGGCACTTCTGGTTGGTAAAGGGAAGGATTCGATCCTCTGGTTTCGCGACGACATCGGCGCTGACGTGCCGACACCTGCTGCGCTGGATGGCAATTTTTATATCTGTGGTGATAAAGGTGTCGTCACCTNNTGTCCACGGCGATGTGATCGCATGCCCGTATTCTCGTGGGTCGACGATCACCGGGGTCAGCCTGTCGGCTCTTATGGACGGTAAGGGCAAAGATGCAATTCTTTGGTTTCGCAACGACATCGGCGCCGACGTGCCAACCCCCGCCGCGATGGATGGGAAGTTCTTTATCTGTGGCGATAAAGGTGTCGTCACCGCGATCGATGCTCAAACCGGTAAAAACGTTTGGCAAGTAGAATTGCCGCGCAGCCGTCATGCGTTCAGCAGTTCGCCGCTGATCGCGGGCGACCATCTCTATCTGACACGTGAAGATGCGATCACGTTCGTCGTCGGTCCGATCTCGTCGGCCGATCCTAAACTGGTCGCGACCAATGAAATCAATGACGGTGCACTCGATACAGTCGCCAGCCTTGCGCCGATCAATGGCGACTTGTTGCTGCGGACACGCGATTCGCTCTATCGGTTGAGCGATTCAAAGTGAATCGCTTCGCATCTTGCCGATGGGCCGCATCAAGAAAAGTTCAAACCTTCATAACCCGCTTCCTTTATGCAAACGCCTATCCCGATTGTCACCAACGTTTTCGTTTATGGAACGCTTAAACGCGGGCAATGCCGCGAAAAGATGTGGCCACGCCCCCCGCTTTCTATCCGCCCCGGTTTCGTCCGCGGATGGCTGTTCGACCTTGGCCCTTACCCTGCCATGTGGTGCGCCGACTGCCACGAAACGGTGGACGATTCTTGTAACGATGCGCCATGCCGCTGCGATTGGATCCAAGGCGAAATCTGGTCATTGGCGAAACAGGACATGGCAATCACAATCGAAGAACTTGACGAGATTGAAGAAACCAACCAACCGAACACCTGTAACCAATACGATCAAATTTTAGTCCGCGTCTACGAAACGCCTAATTCGTCGGGCGCAACAGCATCGTCGGTGCTCGCGCTGAGCTATCAACTTAGCCGATTGAGCGCCACCCCTGCCAAAAGTCGAATCCACCCGATCGTGATAGGCGATATCGTCTCTTGGCCGATTCTTCGCCATTAAACTGCCCAAATTCCTTGCTCGTCATTTCTTTCGCAACCGGAGCAAGAGGCACGACTGGAATCGCGGCTCTGCACCTTTGACGGTATCGATTGGCAAGCCGACAAAACGGATGATTTGCCATACGCTCTTTGACGATGAGACGGAAAACGTTTCCTATCGGATTCATTGGCGGATACTTGGCGGATACTTCGGGCATGAACAGGTTGAATCACGATATCCATTGCGATCGGTCCATGTGGCGTCACAGTCTGTTCTTGCGAGCGATCGCATTCTTGATGCTTTTTGTCACTGACGGTTCTTTCGCATCGGCGCAGTCGCTTACCTGCACCGACCTGCCTTGTGACGACATCGATTTCGAGAACGACGGGTCGGCTTGTGATCGGTTTCCGGACAGCCCGTTGGATTGCGAATTGTTTGACAAGTATTGGTCGTTTCGCGAAAAACTGGCCGATTGTGGAATCACCTTTTCCACCAATGTGACCCAATTCTACTTTGGCAACGTCAGTGGCGGAGTCGACCAAACAGGGCGATACAGTGGTCACGGCGATTACGTTGCAAATATTGATTTCGGAAAGCTGGGAGTGCAGGAAGGGCTGTTTTTAAAGCTGCGGTCGGAACACCGTTTTGGGTCGTCGATCGCGCCAGCGACCGGCGCCGTGCTGCCCCCGACGCTGGCATCCGACTTACCCGTGTCGGACAGCCGAGACCGCTACCTGACCAACGTTCTGTTCACGCAAATGTTTTCAGAACAGTTTGGTGTCTATGCTGGCAAGCTTGATACCTTGGATGGCGACACAAATGCTTACGCAGGTGGCCGCGGTATCACACAATTTTCTAACACCGCCTTTATCGCCACTCCAATCGTCCTGCGCGGGATCCCCTATTCATCGTTGGGGTGCGGCATGGTCATCCTTAAAGACCGCGAACCGCTGCTCAATCTCTTAGTGATGAATCCGACCGATACCGCAGACAGTGCCGGTTTCGACGAACTGTTCGCCGAGGGGGTTGTGGTTTCAACCGAACTTCGTGTCCCGACTGATTTGATGGGAAAACCCGGGCATCAACTGTTTGGGGCAACCTGGAGCAGTCGCGACTACGTTTCATTTGACCAAGACCCGCGAATCATCCTGCCAAATGTCGCTGTTGCCCGAACTAGCGGAACCTGGGCATTCAATTGGAATACAGATCAAGCGTTGTGGGTCGACTCTTCTGATCCGACTCGGCACTGGGGATACTTCGCACGGGCGGGCATTGCAGACGATTCCAATAATCCGATTGGATACTTCTTGAGCGGAGGCCTGGGGGGCGCTAGTCCGGTGCGAGCTGGCGACGGGTTTGGCCTGGGGTACTTTTTCATCGGAACCAGCAACGAAGTCGGCCCGTTGCTGCAGGCCGCGCTGGGCCCGATCGGCGATGGTCAAGGTGTCGAAGTCTTTTATCGAGCTCAAGTCAATCGCTTCATTTCGATAACACCTGACTTTCAATGGATCAACCAAGTGCGAAAACAGATTCCCGATGCATACCTGTTAGGCGCAAGGATGAATATCGCCTTCTAATCGCAGCAGTCAAATCAAAAGCAATTACTTGCCGTCAACAGTTATGCTCTTGATTTGTTTCTCCAGCGTTGAAAGGCTCCAGACGCCTGGCTTTTGGCTCGGCGGAAAATCTTTTGCAACCAATCGCCGACCATGATGCCATGCTCGACCATGCCGTCGGCTTTGCAATGCAGCACCCCGCGCGGACCAAACTGCTCCCGAAACGTTTTTCCACTGGCAAGCACATGTCGCCGGGATAATCTCGCACGACAGCATGCGGATTGCCGGATGGGACAGTTTGCAAGTCGCCTTTACGGTTACGTGGAGAGTATGAATCGAAGCCATATCTGCTTTTCAAAGTGAATCTGCGATGATTTCAGATAATGGGAGCACGCTAGAAATGACTCTTCGATCGGCAGGGTATCCGTTACCATTCTTTTGCCGCCAATGCGTTCGCGATTGGAAGAATGGCTTGCCGAGATCGCCAGCAATTCCAATAGTTGTGCGGCGGTCGTTTGATAACTTTGTTGAAGGCGTCTTTGCTCTCGCCGATGGGTGCTTGAACCGAGCGCCGGTACCGCCACGCGACCGCCCATCGCTAAGCCGTTGAGCCGGCGTCGCAACGAATCAAGGCCATCGCTGGGCAAGAGATGCCGCGATTGGTCGTCGCCCAAGTTCGTCTCGTCGCTCCATCGCTGAATGCCAATGAAATGCTGTCGCTGCAGCCGATCCAAGCCGACATTGCATACGCCTTCCCACTGCGGCGGAAACGCGATCTGCGGTCGAGCGTCGTTGGTTTTTTCAGCAGTTGAATTGGTTTCACTCGAACTCGAGTTACCCAAGCTTGAGCTATCCGATCCTACGTGATGGGCCGCAATCGCGATCAAGTCGACTTCACCCGCCGCATCCAGCCTCAATCTTCCGATGCAGCGTATCGCCAATCCTGGACATCTCGCAAGTAACGAAAGGTTCTCGCGATACGCAAGCTGCACATCATCGATCGCAATCCTCAGCCGCCACGGCGCACTCGCCTGATCGACCGCCACCAACACGCTCGCACCACGCGGACCGAGCACGATCGCATCGAACGCAATCAAGTACCAACCGCCATGACGCTGTGCATCGGACATAAGCGACCGCTGAAAAACATGCTCTATCTGTTCTTCCAATGGCAACGCGAAACGGCCTTCGCAAAATCTTGCGGTGCCCGCGCGTTCCGACTGAACTGCCCACCGCGTCGTTTTCCCTTTGCCCAATCGCCCATCGCTTGACGCAGTCAGGTTCTGCACCGCCAGCGAACTGCGACACAACCGCTTCGCTTCAATCGCAACCGTCCCCAGATCGATGCCACCGCCATAAGCTTGCAGCACGAGTTGCGAATCTCCGGGTCGCAATTCATTGACCGTGAACAGATCCTCGCCGGCCATCCCGCCGCCTTGCAAGTAAACGCAAACGCCCGCATAGCCGCTGAGCGTCAAGATCGGTTCGGCGCAAACGCCTTCTAACTTGCGAACATCAATCGGATCAAACGTCCTGCGTGCTTGACCCACCAACCACTTCGGAGCACTCGGTTGCTTCATCACGGTAAGTGACATCGCCAAGGCACTGGCCAAATCATCGCGCAGCGTGCTCGCATCTGCGGATTCGCGATTGGATCGCAAGCGACCGCCCCCTTCGACGATTCGCAACAAGGTGTTGCCGAGTGCGATCAGCCCACTTTCGCGACACTGATGCGCCGCTCGCAAAACAGTCGACTGCACAAGCAGCCCCGCACGACTCGCGCCGACGCGAAGCACCGCCGCAACGGCCGATTGGGCTAACTTGGCCGCCGAACGCATTTCATCAGTCACATCCACCTGCGGGTCTTTCGCCGCAATCGATGGCTCGACCGGTTCATCCACCGGTGCATCGACGGAAGCATCGCCGGGTGCATCGATGGTTTCTTCGCTAGCGTTTGCAGATACGGTCGACAGCACGCTGATGCACGCAACCACATGGAAGCATTTAGGCGTCAACAAACAACTGCACCGAAGATGCTCGTGCGAAACGATCACGCCGTTATCGCCACGCAACTCGACCCTCTCATCACCCGCCGCAATCAGCCATCGATCCTCTTCAAACGTCCAAGCCCACCCCTGAGCAACATCGGGTTCCGCATCGAGCCGTTTGCGGACACGGCCTGGCATCGATTCGATCATCTCCGCCAACAACAGCGGACTGATTTGGGGTCGCGGTGTGCTCATGACAACAACGTCCCCACCGGCGACTTTGACGATTGACCCGCTTGCCCGCGAATCTGGTCACCAACCCAATCGGCCAACCGTTCGGGGCTGACCGCTGCTACCGGCATCCCCGCGGTAGCAACCATCTGGGCATAGCCTTGATGAAACCTCGCGGTACCCGAATCATCCAGTGCCGCCAAACCGACGCATCTTGCACCCGATTGCGCAAGAGCCCTGACCTCCGCCAACATTTCGCCGACCGAAACGCCTTCTTCGAAATCGGAAACCAAAACGACGATCGACCGCGAAGGAACCTTTAACTTGGCCCTTGCCGCGCGAAGCCCCAGCCCGATATGAGTTCCGCCACCGACCTGAACTTCCAACAACAAAGCCAGCGGATCGGTCACATGATCGCTCAAGTCCAACACCTCCGTGCTGAACGCGAAAAATCGAACCGACAAAGCCGGCAACTCAGAGAAGATCGCAGCACACAACGCGGAGTAAACGACCGATGTCGTCATCGACCCCGAGACGTCAACCACAAACGTTAAGTGCCAATCCATCTCGCGCCGCGATTGCGTATTGAACAACAGCGACTTCGCCACGATCGCGGGACGACCATCCTCACGCCGATACGCATTGACCAAGTTATCGCGGATCGTTCGCGGCAAGTTCAAACGTCGCGAGCGTCGCCGCGTGGGACGTGGTGCCGACAATCCGCTCATCGCTGGCCGCAGTCGCACAGCCAACTGCTTCGCAAGCCGCTCCGTAATCCGTTTTGCCAAACGCCGCATCCGCTCCGCACGCACTTCGGCCAACCCGCCAGCGAGCGATAGCACTTGTTGCAACAGTTCAATCGACGGAGTGACCGCATCGGGATCCAATAAGTCGAGCGCAACCTGATTTCCCATCCCCGCCGACTCACCCAAAACTTCTTGACAAACGTCACCACCAAAAAGCTTTTCTAAGTCATCCGCCCACTCGGCCGTCGTTGGCATCGGCGATTCGGTCCCGCCTCCTTGTGGCCGATTGGCAAGTCCGCCTTGCGAACCTTCGCCGCGGCCACGACCAAACAACTGATCTAAACTACTAGCTGCACCTGAGCAATGCTTTTGATTTTCAGGAGGAACGCCCAAGATCATCCGCCAACGATCGGCGAGCGAAATGCGGCTCTCGATGCTAACTTTCGCAACATCATCGTTCGACGGATCACTTGCACCGGTGATTTGGTTTTTAAGACTCGGCGCATCAACGCTGGGCAGATCAAACACAAAGTCAGGCAGGATCGCAAGCACCGCTTGTCGTCCCACCGAATCGGCCTCACGACGCATCGCCACCCACTCACCTGCGTCACCGGAATCATCCATCGCTATGCCATGAAACGCGGAGCCGCGTTCCTCATAGTTCTGCAACCGCAATTCCAATAGTCGTTTTCGATCCGCTGGTGAAAACTTATGAAACGCACCACGCAGCGATGGCAATCGTTGTAAGAAAGAATCGTCACTCGCACCACGCAGTCGCGACTCAACCCCTTCAAGCCAAACGGCGTCGCCTTGCATCATTGCAAGCAGCACTCGAACCGCTCCCGTCAACGCACTTTTGAGCCGACTTCGCGATTGACGATCGACCGCCGCATCGAACCAACCACCCAGCAACTCCGCGAACTGCTCAGCCGATTGCCGTTGCAGCACGCACAACATTCCCGCCGCCGCACCTCGCATCAGATCGCTGCCATGATCGAGCGTCCGCTGGCACCAATGCACCAAACGCAATTGTCCCGAATCGAGTATCTGGCCAGCCTCGAACATCGCAATCGATTCTTCGCTGCTCGACTGACGACGATTCTCCAGCACCGACCGCAGATCGCCATTGAACCAGTGCACCAGATCGCTCACGCCCATCACATCGGTTTCATCCTGCGAACCTTCAAGGCCATCCAATCGATCCAAACAGGCTCGCAGCAGCGCAGCCATTTGTAAGGAAAGATTCGCATCATGAAACACCGTCAAGATTGGTGGATAGGCGTCTGCGTCGTCGCGCGGAAGTCCGGGAATGTGACCAGCGGAGATGCGTCCGAGGATCGTTGCGGCGGCGACCAGTTCGACCAATCCGCCCGTCTTGAGCAGCGTTTCATCGAGCGAATGCAAACTTTGATGCACCCGTTCGTGCAAGCCACACTGCGTCGCGATTTCCAATTGTTGGACGATCGATGACGGCGGCGTCTCCTCACTCGACATGCCTCGCAAGATCGCTTCGACGACCTGCGGCAGCGTCACGCCGAATCGCGACACCGCTTCGATCGTCGCGGAAGTTCCCTGCTGCCACGCCACCTTCCATCGCTCGGCCAAGTTCTCTCGCGGGCCCTGCTCCACCGAATCGACTCGCACCGCATACGGAATCGACGCCGCATTCATTTGCCTAAAGACGACCGCCTTGGCACGCTCGCGCGGCGAACGCAGCACATCCAATCGCACCTCACGCGGCCCGTCGCCCAGCGTCTTTTGTGTCGGCAAGTTCAAGCTTTCGAGCAACGTTTCCAGCGACGCCGCAAGTCCACATCGTGGCACTCGGCGCGATACTGATCCTTGCCGATCGCCAATCAATACGTGCGCCGACGCTTTGGAAACCTCACGCGCACGTCCATGGAATTCGCCTTGAACCAAACACGTTTGAATCGACTCGACCAATTCGCTACGCCCCGGTGATGCCAAACCACGCAAGCGAGCCAAGTC
>DNWZ01000048.1 GCA_003506095.1 Planctomycetaceae bacterium
TGCCCAGCGTGGCGCAATCGCCCTGCTCCACCAGCGAGCTGTTTTGCGCTGTTCTCTGCTCCAGCGGTACTGCGGTGGTGAAGATCATCTTGCTGTCGTCGGGCGAAAACAGCGGCGAGCTGACCGCCAATGCGTCCGACGAATCGAAAACCTTTTCCAATTTGGTCCCGTCGGACGATGCGACATAGACGCCATCGTTCCCGTGTTGGAACGCAACCGACTCCCCTCGCGCGGAATACTCAATCGTGCGGTCTTCCTGGACTGTGGGCGAACATCCCGAAATGGCACCGACAACGGCCAGTGTCATTGCAAGACAACAAGAATGTCGACCAATAATATTCATGACTGATACCCCATTCGCGGTTCTGCGACATCGGCGACGCCAAGCATTCCTCAGTTTAACGCTTAAACCACGCGATCGCCCGGGTTGATGCAAAGAATTTCGAATTGACGCAGGCGGTCAACTGCTGCACCGTCGCCGCGGGTAAGCGGAAAACAGGCGACGCGAACGTTGTCGTTTTTAAACCAAAACAGTGGTTGTGCGAGCAAATGGCCTTCGTCATCGACGATCGGTTCTTGGCGAATTGCGAAACGTTTCCACAAATCGATCAACCATGCACGGTGCTGGGTACCGATCTGGTCCAAGATGTCGTTCAAGTCGTCTTGGATGCTGGTCGTCATGTCGACCTCGGGTGTTGCGTTCAGCGTGTCAACGCAACTGGAAATCGTTTCTACGATTCGGCGCGACGCTGCACCGCATTCATAGCTGGCATAGAGACACAGCAACGATCGGGCCCGCGTCATGGCTACATACAAATTGTTTGCCAGCACCTTGCCCTCAGCCGCAACGAACTGATCAACGCAGGGGATGATCACGACTTCGGACTCATACCCTTTATAGGAATGCGAAGTCGTGATCACCAGTGTGTTCGACTGGCGTTCAAATGGCCGGTTGGTTTGAATCGAAAGTTCGACACCGATCTGCGACAAAGTCGGCTTCAGTATCGATTCGAGCAACTGGACGACATGTTTGCCGTTGTAGATCACACAGATATCGCTGGGTGAGACACCTTCGGTGCGAATCAGTTGCACCAAGTGATTCGCGATCGCATTAATCTCTTCCGTTCGTCGGTCATAACAACGAAAGAAAGGCTTGGGGCCATCGACTTGATTGAAACGAACCTTCAGCCAGGTTTGACCATTGATCTCAGTTTTTTCGATCAATCCCATCGACATCAATTCGTTTTGGTCATCCCTGCGGTCGGGATCGACCAATCGGTGCAGAGTGTTGACGGCCAGTTCGGCGATTGCATTCGTCGACCGAAAGTTTTCTCGCATGATGGTCGATCGACCACGCATATCGATCCCGAAATCAGACCATTTGGGCGTCTTGCGGCCATAAATGTTTTGCGCGTTGTCATAAAAGATATGCGCCGGCTTGCTATTGGCGTCTTCTGTGTCGCTGCGCTGGACCAGTGACAGCAGCAGTTTCAGCATCGATGGCCCCATATCTTGAGCTTCGTCGATAAACAACGCCGAGCAGCGCGGCAGAATGGTCGCCGAATCCTGACGCCTTAAGAACTCCTCGGCAGCCCGATCGTAATCAAACTCGAATGCGTCCATCGATAGCGAGGCATCGGGCAACAGTCCGGCCAGCACATCTTTGACATGCAGCAGCGAGACGTTTTCCCAGGGAAAATCTGGGGCGTCATACAATGAATCTTTCCATAGATCTGCCCAGGCGGATTCAACCGACTGTCGCAACAACTTATGAAGCGATCGGTTGGCGTACACGGCCCAAATGCAAAGCGGTTGGTTCCCTTCCATGCGTTTGACCGTTTTGGCCAGCCAGGTGCACAGCACGATCGATTTACCGCTACCGGCAACCCCGCGCACCAATCGCGGTTTGCCGTCTAAGCTTAAGTTGGCGATCCGTTGCTGGTCGCGCGACAGCACCGGTTTCATCGTCTTTCGTTCACCAAATTGTTTGCCTAAGTCCAATGGGGCCGCCGCAATGGTCTCATAGTTCGGCTTGGTTTCGGAAACGACGTTCAAGTCCGCTGGCCCGTGATTGGCAATCTTTAGAAGGTTATCCGCTGTTGCAGAAACCTTTTGCCACTGCAGCGATTGACCGCCATCCTCCAAACGGCTGGCGGTCAATAGCGAGCGCAGCGGTTTCAGATACGGTTCGTCCATTTCGCTGCGGCTTGCGAGCACGATCACCGCTTCGCGAGCGCGGCTGAGCGCGACATTCACCAATCGTTTCCACTCTTCGTACGGCCAACCGTAACTGCCCGCGTTGACCGTATCGAAAACAACGATATCGGTTTCGGTCCCTTGCTGGCTGTGAACCGTCGACGATTCCCAACTCGTTAGCTGCCACTTTGTAAACAGATTTGCAACCGCATGGCTCTGTGCTGTGAAGGGTGATATGAACATCCCTTTTGAGTTTCGGATCGCGGGGTCATTTAGGATTTTTTCCAAAACGCTAAAAGTGACGGCTCGAATCCAGCTTTTGTTACCCGGCCCGCGTTCGGCTCGAATGGACGAAAGGTCGCCCTGTTCTTCATCCAAAACATACCAGATTGCCCTGGAATGGTTCGAAAGCAGCGGTGTAAGATTAGCGGGTCGTGAAACCGTTTCCTTGGCCGTTTTAAGAATACCGCCATACTGGTAATTGGAAACGA
>DNWZ01000514.1 GCA_003506095.1 Planctomycetaceae bacterium
GCTGACGTTCATCTTGCCAGCGACGGTGACCGCCGATCGGTCGACGATCGCTTCGGCTTGCGTCTGCACGCTGTTGATCGCCACCGCACCAGCACCGCTGAGCGCGATGCCCGACTGACCACCGATACCGATGCCCATCGATGCGGCGACCGAAACGGCGCTGATGCTGCTTTTGGACACTTCCAGCTTCGACGCATCGGCAGCCGACAATTTCAACGTGTAACTGCTGCCGTCGCCGGTAACCAACAACCAAGACTTGCCCGGTTCAAGGATCGACAGCTTCAGTTCCGGATCAACACGACGCCAAACCGAGCTGTTGCTGTAATCTTGCGTGCCAAGGTCACGCGACACCGTCGCCCCGATGTATTCGTACCTGTCGCCACCGACGCCGCCCAAGCGATACCCCGCTTCGAGCCGCACGGTTTGCCCGCTTTGAATCGACTTTACGCCATCGCCGGTGGTGTAGGTCCAACCGCCTCGCAACGTATCGGCCGTCGGCAATTTTTCACCTCCGGCTCGAAGTGCATCGGCGAGATGATTGAGAATGATTTTATCGGCCGCGGCATCAACGGCGGCTTCATCAATTGCCACCGTATCGCCGTTGTCGTCGTCTTGCTTCGCTGCGTCGTCAAGCTGCGACGCAGAAAGCGAGTTTGTGGCGAGCGAGAAATCGAACAGCGGCGCAGCGCGGCTGATCGATGAAACGTAAAGGTCGCCGGTGCGAGTTTCCACGATGCCGTTGTCGGTCATCAGCGCCGCAGCGCCACCGGTCAGGTCGTTGAAGGCAAGTGACAGGCCGATCGAACCTGCGATGCCGCTTTGACCCGTCACCGAAGCGGCAATCGAAGCGGCTCCGGCGACCGATCCGATGCGCGACGCGTCGTCGGCGATGACGTGGATCGAATCGGCAACGATGGCCGGTTCAGTGGGGGCGGCGACAATGACCGGCGTGTTGGTGATCGACGCGCGAACGCTGCTTTCGATCGTGTTAACCGATACGACGCCAGCGATACTGCCACCGAAACTCGATTGCGATCCGACGCCGATCGCAACCGCACCGGCCAGCACCGTGGCGTCGATCGTCGACACACTGGTGGCTGTGACGTTCAAGTCGTCGGCGACATTCAATACCGTTGCATCGACCGCAGCGAGCGTCGAATACTCAGTGGCTCGAATGCTGGCCAGTTTCCAACGGTTGCGGTCTTCGTAATTTTCCTTCGTCAAATCGATGACGTCCGGCGCGCCGAAATGGAAAATGCTTTGGCCAACAAACTTATAAACGTTCCCTTGCAGCGGTCCGGCGGTGAGCAGCACTTTTTCATTCTGGTCAACAGCCGCGGCGGTGTCGGAATCGGTAAAGTCATGTCCGGTCTGGTCGGTCGTCCAACCGATGTAGTTCTTGGCGATCGATATGCCGAGCGCGAACGCGGGTGATTTGCCGCCGCTGACCGCGACGGAGCCAGCGATCGAACGAACCAGCGATTCGGTGCGCGACGCGTCATCGCTGCTGATCGTCGCTTGACCGTCGGAGTCGACGTTGCCGCTGACATGGATCACACTGCCGATGATCTCTGCGTTGGCAGACCCAGCCAAATGATTGACACCGATCGCACCACCGCCACTGATCGCCTTGGCGCCGCTTGTACTGACGGCTAGACCGATCGCCGTGGCTGTCGTTGTCGCCACAATCGCGCCACGTCGATACGTCGTCACCCATAAATCACCGCCCACGGTTGCCGGTGCGGCTTGGGTTCCGGCGCTATCGATTTTGGCGTTGACGTTGTTATCCAGTTCGTTTCGTGCCCACGTCACACCGACGGCGACACCACTGGAATCGCCGGTACCGGCACCGACGGAAATCGAGCTGGTTTGAACATCCGCGATGACTCGCGAATCGTCGCTTCCGGTCACTGATAAATCGCCACCGGTGGCCAGTGAAAGCGGCGAGTTGATTTGTGCGACGGTGTCCGTGGCAACGGTGTTCAGCGCGATCGTCGCTCCGACGTTCAGCGTACTGCTGCCGCCCGAAGGTGTGACCGATAGCGTCTTGCCCGCATAAGTGACCAACGCGTCGATCGCCCCGCTTGCCGTCGCATCGACCTTGACCGAACCGGCCGCATTGACCAGCGATCCGTTGATCAGGGCAAACGTCCGCACAGGATCTTTTTCCGCAAGCAAGTTGCCCGCGATCACGTTAACCAAATTGGCCAGGAAGTTTTGCGGAATGTAGCCGACGGTATTGAAAGCCAGCGTTACGCCGATACCGTGCCCATTGGCTTCGACAATGCTGGCCGTTGTCGCTCGGATGCGAGCGCTGTTGACGGTCGAGACTTCGATATCGCCTTCGCTGGCACCATGAGCCGTTGCGGTCAGCGAACTGCGTTCGACATGCGCTCTAGCAGACGCTTGAACCGCATTGGTCGCGACGATCGCATTGAGCGCAACGCTGGCACCTTCGCCCGCCATGCTGCCGCCGCTGCTGGTAACGGTCGAGTCGTTGTTGGCGGTGATTATCGCCTTCTCATTGGCCTTCACGGCCAGGTTGCCGTGAACTTCAACCACATAATTATCGATCAACGCTTCGACGCCGCTGCGAACTGCATTGCGAACAAACAAACCGCCGAAGCCGTGCGAATCCGACGACGAACTGTTCAGGCTAAGCCCAGGGATCAAGTCGGTCGGCTGGATACTGGGCAACGTTTGCCACAGCGATCCGTTGCTGTAATCGGTCGTCGCCAAATTGACG
>DNWZ01000252.1 GCA_003506095.1 Planctomycetaceae bacterium
GACAGGCGTGTTCATGCTACGACAGCTCCTCGAGAATGGGTTATTTAAAGGGAAATTCGGGCTGTAATGGATCAGCAGTTTGCAGTTGGCGGCCATTGCGGACCGCTTGCACGGCAGCTTGAACTTCGCAAAGTGACAGTGACTCACGTTCGATTATCCAAGGTGTCGAAGCAACCACTTGCTTAGCCGGCAACACTCGATCACGGATTAAGCGACGAACGACGGTGTGACTGACGCCGAGTTCTTCGGTAGCCTGCTCGACGGTGACCCATGCGTTTGTCTTGCGATGATTTGTCAATCGGTGAAGGTAGCGAGCGTTATGAACACTATGCAAACGCCATGTTTTTCCACCTCCTGTTTTGAACCCGAGGCGATTGAGCGTCGCAGCAATCGTTTGATCACTACAAACTTTCGATAGCTCTTCAATCAACTCGAGCGTCGTCGTGTCTACGTCACAGTATTTCTTGCCTGTCGCCTTTCTTGCAACGGATAGTTCCGTGTGCACGCCACCTTTCCAATGAATGACTAACAAGTGGTTTTGCTTCGTCTCATCATCGCGGATTACGATCTCTTCCATTACCGTGCGAACAATACGTTTCTTTATATCAAAGGTGGCAGACGGCTGATTCCATAATTGCGGCAAGTCACTTGCGAGTTGAAGTAATCGCAAACGTTCGTCATTAGTCAACTCTTGCCGCTGTTCTGACAAGCATTCCAATTGCTGTTCCACTGTGCGGCACTTTTCTAGCGCCACGTTCCATCTTGCTTCCAACTCCGAAGCGACGAGGCGATTCGCCGGGTCAACTTGGTCGTACTGGCGACGGGCACGATCGACTTCATAGAGTGCTTTCTGTAGTGACAATTCGAGTGCTCGACGCTGCTCGTCTTGCTGCTCGTCAAACTGTTTCATCGCTAGCACGGCGGCTTCGATTCCAGCTGGCTCAATCGCTTCGAGCAACGCTTCGGTCACCGCCCGGTCAACACCGGTGCCGCCGAGCGATTGACACGAAGCACTGCCACGATTTTCACGACCACCGTGGCAAGAGTAGCGTGGTGTAAGTCTTCCCTTGCCACTGTAGGCCACAAACATCTTTCGTCCACAGTGACCGCACCGGAGCAAGCCTCCGAGCAAAGCGGCGCCTTGCTTAGCAACGCCACTACCGTTTGGCTCACGTGATCTCGCGTTGGATTCCAGCATCGACAAATTCTCCAAGTAGTCCTGCCACTGAATATAACCATCGTGGTTATTCTGTAAGAGCAGTTTCCATTGTTCTTGCGGCTTCGTGTTTCGTGAGCTGCTTTTTTGAGCTCTGCCGTTTTTGAATGTAACCTTGGCTTCAGTGCGGCCGTACGCCAACGCACCGGCATAGCAAGGGTTTTTCAGGATCTGTCGGATTCGCGTTTCAGTCGGCAATCGCCACACTATTTTCTGGCTGCGAGTTCCGCGCACTGCTTCCGGCAACGGCATTGTGTGATCACGATACCAGATTGCTGTTTGACGAGCTGAACGCAACTCACGGAACTTTTTGAATACACCAGCGATCGCGGATTGAACTTGTCGATCAGCAATCTTTTCCACGCGATCGTGTTCGTCGCGAGTGTAGCCGATAGGCACTTCCCACATTGCATGTCCAGCCGCCACTTTCATTTCAAAAGCTTCACGGGCACGTTGTCGAAAGAGACTTAATTCAAACTCTGACATCGTACCCTTGAGTCCGAGCAGTAACCGATCATTGACTTCACGAGGCTCGTAGATTCCTTCGCCGTCGATAATTAATGTTTCGGCGAGCGCGCACAAATCGACAAGGTGGTGCCAGTCTCTATTGTTGCGAGCCAATCGTGAAGCCTCCAACGCGAAGACGGCTCCCACTGTGCCACCGCAAACTGCCGAGAGAAGCGTGGCGAATCCAGGCCGATCGACCATCCCGCTACCGGTTTTTCCCTGATCATCATCGATCACGATGATTCCAGAAAACCCCAGGGCACGTGCTCGCTCCCGCAAGTCGTACTGGCGCTGTCGTCCCTGGTGATGATTGCGGACCTGATGACCGGTCGACTGTCGTATGTAGATGTACGCGTCACGTTGAAGATGTTGTGGTGTGATCTTATCGTTCATGATTGGAGCTCTTTTGGGTTGAGTGTTTGAGGGCTTGATAAAGCAACTTCGCCAGCGATTCGCAGCAGGCCTGACGATCGGCTTTCGGAAGTTGCTCCCAGAGTTTGGTGCAGGCAAAATCAAACGCCTGCTGCTTTGGCGGTAGCATCTTGGAAAGATGCTTGAGTTCGGATTCGAGTCGCATGGTGGTCTCCTTTGCCTATCATGAGACCGGAGACACTCGCGCTGTCGCTACTCGTCAAGCTGCAGTTGATCGACGAGGCTTCTCAGTTGGAGAATCGCCTGCAACTGAATCTGCGGTTTCTCTCGCACTTGCATCTGCATGCAAGCAACTTCGTCTAGCATCCATTCCGGAACGACGATCCTCAATTCCGACGCACCTTGCGAATCGGATTGACCACCTTCAACGCACACCATCACTTCCCGCACGCCACGGTGCCGAGTTCTGCGAACGATGCTGACGCTTTGTTGAAAAAATGGATGAAATTGATAAGCGATCCTCACACACCCGAGTTGGCGGGCAGTGTGTGGATACATTGAGACATTCTTATGCGACGGGACTACTCGAAGCCGGGGTCGATCTGCTGACGATCAGCAAGCTGCTGGGCCATGCCAGCTTCGCAACCACGATGATCTACCTGCACTGCCGCCAGGAACATCTGGGCAGTGCCCCCAGTCCGCTGGACTGGTTGCCAGTCCAGCAACTGCCGACCTATCAACCGCCAGCGGATCGCCAGCAGCCACCGACGGACAACCAGCAACCGCCAAGCTGAGCGTCGCTCAGATCCTGCGCAGCCAAGCGGCCCGTTATGTGAAACAGTATGCGGGCCGCGGGGCATGCTTTCAAGTG
>DNWZ01000267.1 GCA_003506095.1 Planctomycetaceae bacterium
ATCGCTCCCAAGCGACGGTTTACCCGTGCCTTAGGACCTGTGTAACGTCCCATCTATTCCATTCCTCTTTAAAATCGCTCGCTGTTTAATTCAGCGGGCAAGCCGGACCCACCCGTTGTTGTCGACAATGCTTGATTGTCTTCAACGCAAGGCAAATGAGGTCCATCGCGGCACGATCCTCGTAAGACGACGGACACTCTCCGTCGCTGNNGCTGGTCGCACCTGATTTCGAAAGTTTGTTTTTGGTACGGCAGAAGATCCGCCAACCTGCCGGAGAGTTTGGTCGTTGCGGCGATCTTTGGCAAGGGCAAGCCGATGACAATCGTGAGACGCTCTGGCCCGCTAGCAACGCGTTAGCGACCCCGGTGGCGAACCACCAGTCGACCAGCTTGGCCGTCTTGGCCCCGCCACTGCACGCTCGGCCAAAGAATCGCGGTGCCATCACGGCCAGCTGTCAGTACGGTGTCGCCCGAAGGCGAAACTGCGACGGTCGTGATTTCCTGGCTATGTCCGGTTAAGGTCAGGATTTCCTTCCCTGTTTCTGGGTCCCACAGCTTCGCCGTCATATCTTTGCTGCCAGTAAAGACGCGTTTTGAATCGGGCGAGAACGCTACGGCAGTAACGCTGGCCGTATGGCCATCCAAGGCAAACGCAAACGCTTCGCCCGTATCAACCGACCACAACATCGCGGTCGCGTCATCGCTGCCGGTGACGATCGTCTTGCCGTCAGGCGAATACCGGGCGCACAAAACCGCTTGCGAGTGGCCACGCAAGACTGAGAGCGTCTGAAAGGTTGTTGTGTCCCAGATTCGCAGCGTGCGGTCGTCCGATGCGGTCAGCACTCGCGTCCCATCAGGTGAAAACGCGGCGTCGGTGACCCGCCCCTCATGGCCTTTGTATTGTCCAATCAGTTGCCCCGTTTCGGCATTCCATAACCCTGCGGTGCGATCATCGCTGGCTGTCAGCACGAATTGACCATCGGGCGAAAAGGCACTCTTGTTAACAAAACGAGTGTGAACGCCACCCAATTTATTCAACGCTACACCCGTGTTGGTGTCCCAAATTCTTGCCGCGTTGTCCCAACTGCCGGTCACGAACCGATCGCCTGATGGCGAGAAGTCGACGCTCGCAACGGCTGATTGGGGTGAAAAGGTCTGCTGAGTCTTACCGCTTGCGATATCCCAGATCCTCGCTTCAGTTCCGCCGACTGTCAGCAGGCGTTGACCGTTATCGGAAAAATTGACCGTCCACACAGGAATGGTGGTTTGAGATAGGTTCAGAAAGGGAGTGTTTCGTGTAACTGGCGATAGGAGTTCTTCGCCCGAAAGCAGATTCCATAAACGAACCTTTCGATCTGCCATGATCGCGGCAACGATTTTTGCATCCGGCGAAATAGCGACACCGCTGCAGGCAATTTCTCCTCCGTCGATCACCTTTTCTAATTTCGAGTCAGCCAACCGCCAGATGCGAATCTGATTGTCAGTGCAAGATGTGATCGCCATCCCGCCGTCCTTTGATACTGCCATCGAAGTCACCGGCCCACCATGTTTTAACAACCGTGAGGCGTCTTCTTTTCCGGTACGCAAATCGCGAACCGCAACCACTTGATCCAAGCTGGCCGTCAGCACCGCGTCGCTGCCCGGCACAAAAGCAACTCGGGTGATTCCGCGAGAATGCGTTCGCGACACCCAAGCCTGCTGGCCCGACTGCGAATCGATCATTCGGCAACGACCGACCGAATCGCCAACCAGCAGGTTGCGACCATCGGCTGAAACGGCCAATGCGGTCACATCCGATTCGAAACCGTCGAACTCGTGAACCAGCCCTCCGGACAGATTCCAAATCAAGATCGATTTCCGATCGCTGCCCGTTGCAATCCACTTTCCGTCTGGCGAAATGGCCGCTGCCGCCTGAATACCAGTCCCCTCCAGGACCGCCGATTGCGTCCCGGTCAAGATGTCCCAAACGCGTGATGTGTTGTCGATCGCGACCGTTACGACTTGTCTCTCACCCGGGATGAAAAACGCATTGGAAGCAAGGTAGGCATGGCCTTCTTGAAAGGTTTGGATCTGCTGTCCGGTCATTCTGTCCCATGCGATCGCCGATCGGTCACGGCTGGCCGTCACAACCAGCTTTCCTGACGGATCAAACGATGCACCGAGGATCGAATCGAGGTGGCCTTGCAGCACTGAGCCGCCCAAAACATCCGACTCGCGATGATTGGGAATATTCCATACCTTCACACTCTGGTCGTATGCGGCGCTGATCACGTGATCTTCGTCTCGCATGAACTTAGCGACGGCAACCCGACTGGCGTGCCCTCGAAACTCTTTCTGCATCGACCAATCGTTTGTCGTCCACAGTCGCACCACATTATCGTTTCCGGCGGTCAATAAACGATTGCCATCGCTGGAAAATCCGATCGACCTAACTGCGTCATTATGAGCCGAAACGGCAAGCGGCTCCGACGATTTGCTCACATCCGCAGGACCAGACAACGCTGCTTCTAGATCCTGGCCTCGCAACGATGCGGGATTCCACACCATCACCCGTCCGTCGTATCCGCCACTGGCGATCATCGTACCATCGGGTGAAAAACTCGCTGACAATACCGGACATTGGTGACTGATAAAGGCTGGGCCAGGCGCATCGGATTGGACATCCCAGACGATCGCTGAACCGTCTTGGCTGGTCGTCACGATCCGCTTTTCATCAGGTGAGAAACTGGCTGACCAAACCCACCAATCGTGGCCTAAGAACTCTTTCGATGAACCGTCTTCCACCTGCCACAATCGAGCCGCATGGTCATAAGATCCGGTCAACAATCGCTTGCCATCTTTTGACCAAACGACGCTCAGTACCGCATCCTTATGACCTTCCAATCCGGCGACCTTATTACCCGATCGGACATCCCAAATCGATAAATAAGTTGGGCTTTCATTACTGCCGATCGCCAGTTGGTCACCAGCGGGTGAAAAGGTCAATGCGAATATTTGCGTCGCATCGGTCTTGATTCGCGTGATGGGTTGATTTTGGTTAAAGTCAAATACTAAAACCTCTGGTCCCCATCCACCGACCGCAAATTGGTTGCCATCGGGTGATAGGGCAAGCGTTTCTAACGGCACGCCAGCGTCGAACTTCATCAACTCGCGACTGCACAAATACTTCAGGCGTCCCCATTCCCAGTGCCTTAATTCCGGCGGACATTCCTCAAGCAAGCTCAGCGATCGGTCGTAAGCATTTTCTTCGATCTTTGCCGCGGCCAACCCGATTTTTGCGATGTACCCTTCATACTGTTCTCGGCGTTTGGCTTCTTCGGCCAACGCTCGCTGGGCCTCTTCGTTCGCTCTTGCGATTTCCGCTTCTTCGCGTTTTTTATCTGCCAACATGCGGGCGCTATCGGCCACTTCGCGAGCATCTTTTTCGGCGACACGGGCCGCATCGGCTTTCATCCTTTCGCGTTCCTCGTCTTGACGCGCTAAAATCGCCTCAGCCCGCTTTTCATCGGCAACACCTTTTTGAAACAGTGCGTCGGCTCGCTCGGTCTGTGCGATCGCTTCGGCTTGCCGTGCGCGTTCGGCTTCCATCCGAATCCAGAAGAACGAAGTTGTGACGATCGCAAAAATGACCGCCACCAAAGCCATCCCGATTCGACGCGCGGCCTTCAGTCGCTGGTTCCTCTGGTCGCGTTCGGTCTGCAATGTTTGCAGTTCAGAAATCAGTGGCTGGTGCTGTTCCAAGGTTTCATCCAGCAACGACAGCCCAAGTTCATAGTCGCCACGCTCTCTAGCGCACTGGGCGTATGCCAAGGCGGCTTTGGAAACCCCAAGCTTCGCTGGCATGTTCCCATCCCAAAGCGCAATCGCTTCTT
>DNWZ01000497.1 GCA_003506095.1 Planctomycetaceae bacterium
ATTCGATTCAAGCGGCCGCGGATGCAGGGATTGTTGCGATTATCCAGCCTGGCGGGTCTCGTCGCGATGAGGAAGTGATCCAAGCGTGTGATCGCCATGGCATCGCGATGGTGTTCACCGGTCGACGCCATTTCCGCCACTGATTTTTTTCGCCGGGGCAATTCTTTTGTCGACAATCTTGGACAAAATCGTCGCGACGACACGCCAGACGATTGCGAAAGACAAGGCCAACGTCCCAGCGGAACGTTTGGCCAGGTCGATCAGCGATGCGCCGCCAACTCGCGATTTTTATGCCGCACTGGCCCGTGGCAGCGAAGTTCGCTTGATCGCCGAAGTGAAAAAAGCGAGCCCTTCGGCCGGGTTGATTCGCGCCGATTTCGATCCCGTGGAAATCGCGAAAACGTATGAAGCCAGCGGCGCAGCGTGCATCAGCGTGTTGACTGACGAGCCCTTTTTTCAAGGCAGCCTCGATTACTTGGCGGCCATTCGGCAAAGCGTCGACCTGCCGCTGTTGAGAAAAGATTTTATTGTTGATTCTTATCAGTTGTTACAAGCGCGATCTGCGGGGGCCGATTGCGTGCTGCTGATCGCCGAATGTTTGTCACCAGACGAACTGAAGCGATTGCATGACGAAGCCGCAGAACTGGGGCTGCAAACGCTGATCGAGCTTTACGATGTCGAAAACCTGGACGCCGTATTGGCCACCGGCACACGATTGGTCGGAGTCAACAATCGCGACTTACGAACCTTTCAAGTCGACCTGCATCACACCCTGCGACTTCGCCAGCGGATTCCGCAAGACCGACTGGTCGTCGGCGAAAGCGGCATCGCAACGGCGGATGATGTGCGATTGTTGGGTGATGGCGGTGTGAAGGCGATTTTGGTCGGTGAATCGCTGATGCGAAAACCTGACATCGCCGCAGCCGTCGGCGCGCTGATCGGTGGCTAATCCGTTGACGCAGTTCACTTCGAAGAGCCTCTTTTCAGATAGGCTCTAAACTTTTCCTAATCATGTTGGAAGCGTGGGGCGGCCGGGCACGATGAGCTGGAAGGTTTGAATCTTGCGCCGCAGGCTGACGCGTGTGATGCCAAGCAAACGCGCCGATTGAGCGATGTTTCCCCGCGTGTGTTCTAACACCGCCGCAATCAAACCAGCCTCGACCGCCTCGGTCGCTTCCCCCAACAACATTCCCATCTCGGGCGCTGGCGGCAAAGCAGCAGCATATCCAGCCGCTTCCGATCGCCAAAACGTTTCCGAACGAAGTTGCGGGATCAAGCTGCCATCGTAATTTGGCGTCCCCACCATCTGCGTCTTCTCGACCGCGGAAGTGGACGGATCAAAAGCCGTCGCTACCAGATGCGACTCGGCAAGTGAATGCGAGCCCCGCATCACGTCGCTTGCCTGCGACTCGAATTGAGATTGCCCCAGTTTCTTCCTCAATGCGTCACTGTCTTCCACCATACGACGACCGCCGCGAAGCTCGCCCGCGATCACGCTCCGCAGTTCACTCAAGTTCCCAGGCCAAGCGTGCTGAAAAAGCAACTTCATCGCCTCGTCCGTTACATACCGTTGCGCTGAAGCTTCGCCGATACAAGGCCCGAGTGTCTCGTCAATGAAGTGGCTGATCAATATTCCGAGGTCGTCGCCTCGCGCCCTTAATGGCGGCAACGAGATCAAATCACCTTGCACCAGATAACGCAGGTCGGGCCAAAGCAATGTCGGGTTCGTTGTTGTCAGTATCCAACGCACATTGACGGTATTGCTACGAAAGACCGCAGCAAGCATCGCCTGCAACGCTGGTGTTAAGCGTTCCGCATGAGCGATGACTACCGTGCCCGCCAGCGTGTCGTTCAGCCTGATTGACCTCGGATCATTCGTTGCAAACAACAATGCTTCCATCACAGACGGTTCGATCGCGACGGCATCCAGCAGTTGAAACGGTTCACGTGGCGCATCGCTGGCTTCATGAATGCATTTCGCCACGGAACGCTTCCCCGTTCCCACTTCACCCACAATCAAAACCGGGTGATGCACGCGGGTCACCGAGCCGATCGTGCGGAGCACATCAAGCATCGCCGGGCAACTTCCCAGCAACGGAAGACCGCGCTCAGCCCCGGACGGAAGCGGCGACACCTGCATGCGAGGCTGACGCCAGCGCTGTCGCTGGCGTTCAAGCACCGCAAACAATTTTTGTAATCGCGCGTCGCCCATCGCAAGCGATATGATTTCAACACCTTCAAGCCCACCGGCCGCCACAACGATTCGCGTCGACATTTGATCGCCATCACAACGGATCAAGACAGGCAAGGATCGATACGAGCTTCGCAAACTGGCAATGGCAAGCTCGATCTGCACACGATCAAAAACATTTGACGCTTGATCGTGCTCAAACATCGACGTGGCCACCACAATCGCATCGGGACGAAACGACGCGACAAGGTCCGTTGCCAGCGCCAGCGATTCAACTTCGCGGACTTCCATCGCCGGCACACAAACGCCGCGAAACCACGCAATCGCTTGGGGCGAATCGTCGATCACCAGCAAACGTCGGATGCGACCGTCGGCAAGAGATGTGGTCAAAGGATCAGCCTCCTTTTCGGACAAAGCCTAGTAGACATCGCGTACGTACCTTCCCGACTCGGACAATTCACGGATGTACTGCTTCGCCGCTGTCTCAGCTCGTTTGCCTTGGGTGCCAATGATCTTCTGCAATGCTGACTCAACGTCGGCCGCCATTCGTGACGCATCACCGCACACATAGACGTGTGCACCGGATTCTAGCCAATCCCATAATTCTCGCGCCCGCTCTTGCATCCGATTTTGGACATAGACCTTACTTTCCCCATCGCGACTGAACGCCGTATCCAACCGATGCAGCAGCCCGCTGCTCCGGTAGTTCGCCAACTCGTCCTCATACAAGAAATCACTCGCTTGATGCTGGTCACCAAAAAACAACCAATTCTTGCCCGTGGCCTTCCTTGCCTGGCGCTCTTGCAGAAATCCCATGAAAGGTGCGATCCCGGTGCCAGGACCGATCATGATCATCGGCGTTTGATCGCTCTTGGGAACGGTGAAGCCACCATGGTTTGGCTGCACAAAGACACGGACCGATTCGCCCAGCGCAAGACGCTCGGCAAGCATGTGGCTAGCCGCCCCTTTCCGCATGCGACCTTCGCGATCATAAACCACTTTGCCGACGGTCAGGTGGACTTCCGTTCCAACTTTCTTCATGCTGCTGGCGATTGAGTAGAGCCGCGGATTCAGCGGTGACATGACTTCAACGACTTCCGTCGCCGTGATGTGTGCATGATGCGCCAAGCCAAACGCGTCCAGCACATCAAAGCCACCGGGCGCGCCATCGCTCAGCATCCGCTCGAGCGTCTGGCGTGCCTGGCGATCCTCGACGCGACTGGCCAGTAACTCCAACAACTCGTCACTCGGATCACGCAAACAACAATCGTGCATCAACGCATCGATCAGCGGCTTGTCGACGCCCAACGGCGATCGCACTCTCGTCGTCGGCTCAGCCCCCATCTTTGCGACAATCGCAGCGGCGAGCTCGCCACAATTCACCGGATAAACCCCCAGCGCATCGCCAACCTCATACTTCAATCCCGAGCCACTAAGATCGATGACCACATGCCGCACGTCTTTCGTTGAACCTGCTTTGTTGAGTGGTCTCGATTCGATCAATCGGGCACTCCATGGATTTTGACGATTGAACCCGCTCACTTTTTCAACCGCTGTAGAACTGCTCGTACCGTTGCTCTTTCCGTTGCTCGCTTCGGTACCGTCCTTGAGCAGCAACTTGATCATCTGTTTCGTCTCCTTACCGCCAGGACTGCACAGCGTCAGGTTTTTCTCATCACCGCTCGCAATCGCTTCGGCGTACGATTGACACACATAGCCGCACGAACCGCAGTCGAGTTGCGCCATCGCCGCCATCAGTCTTCTGTCTATCGACTTGTCTTTGGCAAGCTCCATCCGTTCAGGCAGCGGAAGGCTTGAGTCATGCCACGGAAACTCCTCCTCGCAGACTGGATCAGCACTCGATAACAAGCCGACGGAACCCGCTTCGATGCCCGCCTGCACCAACATCGTCGCCGGCGATGCCGAATCACCGGTGGCCGTTTGCAACCCCATCAGGCCGGAAAAAAATCCGTTCAACCACGCGCGCTGTTGTTCGTTGAACGGTGCAGTCTCAGGAATGAAGCTCGACATACTCAAAGGCCTCTCAGTTCACACTCGCATAAAATGAATCGGTTTTAACAACACGAAAGCCCTCTCAACGTTTGGCACAAAAGGCGAAAGACTTTAACGTCTCATCGCTGCACCGCGCGGCGAACCTTGCAAAGGATTCGTTGTCACTTCGTTGGTCCACAAACGCATGGACGATTTGCTCAATCACGCCCAAGCAGTCGTCCAACGCAACCGATTCGAACAACAATCGACCGATCGCTTGCTCGCTACCCCAGCCGCCGCCGACGTGAATGTGATAACCTTCGACCGTATCGTCGCCACGCTCAACGCTGCACGCCAATAGTCCTATGTCGCCGATATAATGCTGCGCACAACTGTGATGACATCCCGTCAAATGGATGTTGATGGGTTGATCAAGCGTGAAGCGAGATTCAAGACGCTCGGCAATCATCATCGCATGGCGTTTGGTGTCGGCTGCGGCATACTTGCAACCCGCGTTTCCCGTGCATGCGACCAACCCCGCACGAAAACTGCTCGCATCGCAACTGAGCCCCACGGCTTCCAGTTCCCTTTGAACGACGCTCAGATTGTGGGACGCTATGTGGGGAATGACCCAGTTTTGCCAAACGGTCAATCGCACCTCGCCTTTCCCATATCGATCGGCGATATCGGCAATCGCGACTGCCTGCTCGCTGGACATCCTGCCAACGGCCAGCACAACGCCGACGTAGTGCATGTCAGCTTGCTTTTGAAGATGAACGCCCACATGCGCCAAGCGGTCTTCGTTTTGATGCGTGGTAAAGCGGTTGGAATCTACCTTCGTCAACGTTCGCCCCAATTCCGTCTCCACTGCGGCAATGAATCGATCGAAGCCCCAGGCATCGAGCACATACTTAAGCCTCGCCTTGTTCCGATCGGTGCGATCGCCGGACTGCACAAAAACCCTGACAATCGCGCCCGCAACTTCAACGCATTCGTCAGATCGCAACAGCACACCTGTATAACGTGCAAAATCTTTATGCCCCGTGATGCCGCCAAGGGTCAATTGGAAGTAAACGCCAGCCGGCAACTCCTCCGACGCTTGTGGCTCCGTCACGCTGACCGCGCGAAAGCCGATGTCATTCGTATCATCCAACGCACCAATGCGGCCGCCGCCTTCGAATGCAATGTTGAACTTCCGTGGCAGTCCATACAGATCACGGTTGGCAAGAATGAAATGGTGCATCCGTTTGGCCAGCGGAATGGTCTCAATCAGCTCACAAGGATCGATGCCACTGAGCGGACTGGCCGTGCAATTGCGAATGTTGTCCGCACCGCTGCCTTGACATGTGATGTCGAGTTCACGTAACCCATACAGCACCTCCATCGGCAGGTGCGCCGGTATCTGGCGCAGTTGCAAATTGGCGCGCGTGGTCACGTCGATGTACCCTCCGGCGCAGCGGTTCGCTATCTCTGCAACCCCGCGCAACTGGTAACCTCTTAGCACGCCGCCGGCAATTCGCATTCGACACATGAACGAATCTTGAGCCGGGGCGACGTAGAACATCCCGTGATACTTGGTCATGAACACATCGATCCCCTTGGGGAACTCCGACGCATTGGCACGCGATTGAATCTCCTGCCACACGTCAAGCCCATTCTTCTCTCGCTTCCCCTGCTCCTCTTTACTGAGCTTGCCGGATCGTGCAAGAACGGCGTCTTGCGCCTCGCGTGCCAACCGGTCTGGCCCCGTGACGATCGGTTGGCCGTTTACGGTCGCGCTGCTTCCGCCAATTTGCAAACACGTCCCCTTGGGCGATGCGCTATTGCTCAGTACAGGAAGTTTTGCAACGGCCCTCGCCACGTCGGCTCCGAAGGTGAATCCCGCGAGGTATTGCTTCTGAGTGGCGCTAAAGCCTTCGCCCGATTCACTCATGGCTTATCCTTTTCAACATCAGTAGTACGTGTTCCGACCGCCCGAATCGCGACCGCGCAATCCTTATAACTGGGCTGGCGACTATGCGGATCAAAATGCGCGAGCGTTAATTGATTTGTCGGCTCATAATGCATCGGGACAAAGATTTGCCCAGCGAGCACCGTGGTTGCAATGCAGGCGAGCACGCGAATCTCGCCACGACGCGATCGAATGTAGATCTCTTCGCCATGTCGGATCTTATAAGTCGCCGCATCCTCGGGGTTGATCTCTGCGTACGCTTGGTTGGGATACAGCATCCGGAGAATCGGGCTTTTGCTGGTTCGCGTTTGCGTGTGCCATTGGCTGACCGTTCCGCGCCCCGTCAACATCAGCAACGGATAATTGGCGTCTGGCGGTTCAGGCATCGCCGCAGGTTCCGCCACGATCAAGCGTGCTCGGCGATCGGGATGAAAGAATTGACCATCGGCAAACAATCGTCGCTGGGGTTCAGGCGAACCGCCGCGCGCCGCGTCCTCACTTGTCCAGGGCCACTGCACGCCCCCGCATTGATCGAGTTGTTGATAACCGTCAATGCCGGTAATGTCGCAAGGCTTGCCTTCACTTAAACGCTGCATGATGCCGAAAACAGCCTCGCAATCGGTCCATCCGCTGAACATCTCGCCCACGCCCCAGTAGTGAGCAACGGCGCGGAAGATCGAAAAGTCCGAAAGCGCTTCCCCCGGCGCCGGTCGCACCTTCTTCAGCAACCCATAACGCCGTTCACTATTGATGAACGTCCCTTCTTTCTCGCCCCAAGCGGCCGCCGGAAGCACAAGGTCAGCGTGCCTGGCGGTCTCGGTGCTTGAGTACATGTCCTGGACCACCAGGAAATCAAGCCGGTCTAATAAATCACGCATATCCTCCTGGTCGATCCAGCTATGCGCCGGGTTGGTTGCGATGACCCACAATCCGCGGATCTGACCACCGCGAATGCCTTCGACAATCCGATCGTATGACCAACTGCCACGATCAGGAATTCGTGTCACATCGATCCCGAGCACGTCAGCCACTTTTTGGCGATCCTCGGGTGATTCGAATTGATGATGTCCGATCAAGTTGGTCGTGTTGCTCCACAGTCGCGAGCCCATCGCGTTGCACTGCCCCGTGACACTATTCGCGCCCGTGCCAGGACGACCGATGTTTCCGGTGATCAAGGCGATGTTGATAATCGCTTGCGCCGTGCGGGTGCCTTCGTAGCTTTGGTTGACGCCCATCGTCCACCACAGCGAAACCTGTTTGCTGGTTCCGATCGTCCTCGCTGCATGCCGAATCGCCTCGGCCGTCNNCACGCCCGCCAACGCAGCAACCGTCTCCGGCGTGTACGGAGCGACGTGCCGAGCCAAATCCTCATAACCACAAGTGTGAGCCGCGACAAACCCATGATCGATCCAATCATTGGCAATCAACTGCTGCGTGATCCCGTAAAGCAGCACGAGGTCAGACTTGGGACGCAGCGCCAAATGCTGCGTCGCTGCCATCGCCGTCTCGGTTCGACGCGGATCGAGCACAATGATTTCGGGCGATTTGCGGTTTCTGAGCACACGTTCCCACATGATGGGATGACCGATGCACAGATTCGAGCCGACGAAAACCAAGCAATCCGATTGTTCGAAATCATCATACGTGAAAGGAGGCGCATCAAAACCGAATGACTCTTTGTACGCGGATACCGCCGTCGCCATGCATTGTCGCGTGTTTCCGTCACCATGAACGATCCCCATTCCGAACTTTGCGACCGCGCCCAGCAACGCCATCTCTTCACTGGGGATCTGGCCAGTGCTTAAAAACGCAACCGACTCGTTGCCATATTGCTGCTGAATCGTTTTGAAACGCTGAGTGAAGGTCGTTAGCGCCTCGTCCCATGTGACCGCCCGCATCTGGCCATCAGGCATACGCATCAGCGGTCGCGTCGCCCGGTCGTCGGAATCGAGCACTCGCAGCGCTTCCCAACCCTTGGGACAGGCCATCCCAAGATTGACCGGATAATCGGTTTCCGGCGTCAGCCCCACCGCCGTTGGATCCTTCAAATGCAATCGCAAACCGCATCCGGTGCTGCAGTAACCACAAACCGCCGTCGTCGTAGCATCGGCTTGCATCGAATCGTGCGTCATTCCCAGGCCATGATCACCCGGCCGAAGCAGCAGTTCGCGGGTCATGTCGCCATCGCGTCGCTGGAGCAACGAAGGCAGTCCGGACCACGGGCCCAACACTTTGTTCATCGCATCGTCCCCGGCATGCGGTCGCAAACGACACTGGAAAAATAGATCAACCGTTCCATCAGCTCGCCACCGATCAGAAGCACTGCGGCAATGCTTGACGCCGCCAGCGCAAGCATGCTCGTTTGCCCGCGGTCGGGTCCGATAGCCATTGCGGCCAACGCAATCCCAATCAATGCAATGCCCGTCAATGCGAAACCCGTCAACGCCATCAGAAATCGCAACGCGGACCATCGCTTCAGCGGCCCGGCCAACAAACGTCGACTGCGCACGTCGTAAGCGTCACCGCGCACGGACGTCGACGCTCGCAGTTGAAACTCCCACGCGATCTTCACCACGATGCTCACGCACAGAGCCGTGGCCGCAAACGCGATGGCGAACCTCGATGATTCGAACCACAACAGCAGAGGGACAAACAGCGCAAGCCCTCCGACCAAAGTCGAACCACCAAATGCCGCAAAGGTGCGCGACGCTCGCCACAGCGCGCGGCGAGTGACGACATAGATCATCGCACTGCAATACAACCCCGTTGCGCCAGCGATGAACGCGACGCTGAGCATTGCCGAAGGCAGCCAGCCGGGAACCCATCCATCGCTCAGATCGACCAGCGCCTGTGGAATCGTGTCGCGATAGACATTCAATATGAACATCGTGACGGCGGCGGCAAGCAGCCCAACGTACTTGCCCAGTACGATCGCTTCACGCGACAACCAACTCGTTCGCAAACCCAGGAATACTCGCCACGCTCGCAGCGGTTGTCCCAGATGCAATGCGCCGAGGTTCAGACCGACGCCCGCGACCAGCAGGGCAAGCATCCCCGCAGCCAGCGAAAAACTTGGTGTCAGAGAATGGCCCAAGCCCCACGCGGTCAGTGCAGAGATTCGTTCAAAGGCGATCAAGCCGACGCTTGCTTGAGTCGTCACCAACAACACAGCCAACGGCCAGTGGCTATCGGCCACTTCATCGATCTCGAAGTCCTGCGGAAGCGATGACGAAAAGACCGCTTCGCGCGACGTTTGATAGGATGTTTGATAGATGGTCGTTGGCTGAGTGATGACCGATAACGGAGCCCCAGGTGCCAAGCGGCTTTCGTCGTCGCAGGCGACCAGCGTACTTACGACCGTGATCGCGATCGCTTCATTGGGGCAAGCTTGCACACAAGCGGGTGCTTCACCGTTTGACAATCGCTGGTGACACATGTCGCACTTGCGAACAATCCCCAAACGTTCGTTGTACTTGGGCACCTCATAAGGACACATCATCGTGCAATACTTACAACCAATGCACTGGTCATCCAAGTGGCGAACGATCCCTGTCACGGGGTCCTTGTCGTACGCTTTCACGGGGCAACCATTCAAGCAACCGGGATCGACGCAGTGATGGCAAGCGGTGGTGACATGTTGGATACCCGCTTGCGGCGATGTGGCAAGCACGGTGCCGACTCGGCGCCACGCTTCGCCCTCTTCCAATCCATTCATCGTGTGACAGGCGACGACGCAAGCTTTGCAACCGCTGCACTTATCAAGATCCACCTGAAAGGCGAACTGTTGGCCAGGCCCCGGCGGCGAAGCAGGCAACAAGGTGCGGTAATACTTTGCCTGTGCCGGTTCGACTGATTCCGCCAACGCACCGCGATCCTGCGCACCGCGATCCTGCAACGAACTGAATCGCTCGACCGCCGTCAGCGACTGTTGCTGGCGCAGCAGTTCGCTGATGAAATCAGGCGAAGACTTGATGATGGGCAACGCGAGGCTCATGAAGCAACCAACAACCAAAGTTAAAACAACAGAACAACGACCGAAGTTAGCAACGAACCGTCGTAATACGGCAACGCGAGCGCACGATGGCCCGTGGCCAATCCGGCGGCAATTTCGCGCCCCGCAGCGAACACGGAAACATCCGACGAGACACACGCCCCGCCATGCTGCCTTGCCATTGCCGGCAACCCTTCGCCGCTCTCCAGTCGTGTGCCCGAGGAAAGCGAAAAACTCGCATCGAGACTCGGATACGAACCTTCAAGCAACACAAAGCCATCTCCATCGGGCGTCCAGATTTCGATCCCCCGCGCCAGCGGCGACTTCGCAGAACTGATCAAGACAATTGACGCAACGAAATCGTCATCAAAAATGGGGATCCCAACCGCTGTCGTCAGCGCCTCAGCCGATGCGCCCGCTGCACGAAGGAAACCTGGATGATTGGGCAGGTCATTGTGTACAACCGCGCGACGTCGGTGCCAAACGGAACCCGGCAAACCACTCCCTTTCTCAAATCGAATGTACGCGCTAACGTTTTGGAATCGATCCAATTTGGAGTAATAACCCTGCGCCAGTCTGACCTCATCAAACTCGCCCACAGGCTCCCAGATTTCGAACACTCCCAGCGCCGAATCTCGATCGGATGCGGCAAGCGCGACCACCGACACAATCTCTCCATCACGATAGACTTGAAACAGCAGCACTGCGGCAACACCAGGCGGCAACCGTTCGCTGTCCGTGACGATCAACGGCAATCCGCTTAACCCCAACGACTGAACGAGTTGTTTAAAGTCGCTGGCTTGGGTTGCGGCCGTGACAACACCTAATGAATCCACATCGTAAACCTCAAACGAAGCGAGGAACTCGCTGACCGGCGCGGCAACGGAAGCAGTCGTGTTATGCATGGGCCATCGGTAATTGATTGGACTTGATCGCGACGGAACTCTTCGCGGCTTGTTTCTTGTGATCCTGGTCTTCCAGAAACTGGATCATCTGTTCGCGATAATCGTAGTACTCGGGATGTTCTAAGACGTCCGTACGAACACGGGGTCGATCAAATGGGACTTGGAAAATCGCCCCGACGCGCGCCCTGGGGCCATTGGTCATCATCACCACGCGGTCG
>DNWZ01000562.1 GCA_003506095.1 Planctomycetaceae bacterium
AGGGGTGGGAAAGAAAAACGCTGGGCGATGTTTGCGAGATCATTATGGGCACAAGCCCACCTGGAGACACGTACAATACTACGGGACAAGGCGTACCGCTTATTAATGGTCCAGTCGAATTTAGTCCTGGCTCGTTTGGACGGACGATTCGTTCCAAGTTCACAACCGCTCCCAACAAGCTGTGCAAAAAGAATGACTTGATTCTTTGTGTTCGTGGTTCGACAACAGGCAAGATGAACATAGCTGGCTTCGACGCGTGCATCGGCCGCGGAGTAGCAGCAATTCGTTCTCGAGAGTACCAGCCGTGGGTAAATCATTACGTCAGTTCAAAAACACAGGACATTTACGACCTGGGAACTGGGTCTACATTCCCGAACATCTCAATATCGGCATTATCAACACTAGCGATTAACGTCCCGCCGCTGGACGAACAGCAGCGGATCGTCGGCGTGCTGGACGAAGCGTTTGCCGGCCTCGCCACCGCCCAAGCCAACGCCGAAAAGAACCTCCAAAACGCCCGTGCGCTGTTTGAAAGCCACCTCCAATCCGTCTTCACCCAACGGGGAAAAGGGTGGGTGGAAACGACGCTGGACGATGAAGTCGAGTTTGCAGCAGGTTACGCATTCAAGAGTTCTGGATACGTAAAAGGGGAAAATGGGACACGTCTTCTTCGAGGGGACAACATTATGCAAGGAGAGTTTCGCTGGGACGAAGCAGCCTATTGGCCCTCGGAAGATACGCCGACCTACGATCGCTTCCGCCTTGAAGAAAATGACATCGTGCTAGCGATGGATCGCCCTTGGGTTGCTGCTGGTCTCAAAATCGCCTGCGTTTCTAAGACAGATATCCCATGCCTGCAAGTTCAGCGAACGGCGCGCCTGCGGGTTTCCAATCGTCTCTCATGGCGATACCTTTTCCATCTGCTACGCGGCCAGGGTTTTGTCAGTTACTTGCTCGATGGGCAGACAGGACTCGGAGTGCCTCATATCAGCGGAAAACAGATCCTCTCGTTTCAGTTTTCTCGACCATCCCTCGCCGAGCAGGATCGGATCGCGAACAAACTTGACGCCCTCGCCAACGAAACCCAAATCCTAGAAAGCATCTACCGGCAAAAGCTCGCGGCGCTGGTGGCGTTGAAAAAGTCGCTGCTGCACCAAGCCTTTTCAGGACAACTGTGACGATTGCCGCAAAATGCCGAGCTAACTGCGATCGATGCCGCAGGCTATACGGAATACAATGGACACTTCGTTTGCCCCTCGCATCGTTAGGCCAACGAATCCACCGAGCGTTTAGGGGAGAGCACCATCGTTACCCAACTACATGACATCTGCTTGGAAAGCGATCAGCACTTTCACGGTCGATTGCCACCACACCATCTCGGCTTTCTCTTTACTGATCTGCCAATCATGATTCGCGGAGCCGTTTCGATGGCCCTGCGAAATCGAAGCCACGCCCCCGGAAAGCAGCCGAATTGGGTGAAGCAAGCGAGTGATGTTCGCTTCATCGGTCACAGTGGTAATGGCGCAACGCATTTGCAGTTTGAGTTGCCTTCGCTTGAGGTTGCTGCCAGCACCGTTTACGAACAGAAGGAGCTTTTCGCTTCGGGCCGACCCGACGGCAGCCTCACCGGATTGGATCTGTTGATGAAAGTTGTGGCGGACATTGACGCTAGCCGCGCGGACAGTAGTACTTTCGATCTGCACCTTTTGCGTCAGTTCTCAAAGCTGAGTCGTTTCTTCAAACGAGGGCCGTTCACTGGTGTCCGGATCTCCGGTAGCGAAAGTAATCGCGATCAGAGGGTTTCGATGACATGCAACACGGTTGAGAACTCACGAAACTTGTATGGGCGAACGCCAACTCCGCAGCGAACCAGGATTGTGGGGCAACTGGATGGAATCGAAGCCAGCACTCAGCGGTTTTCATTGCTTCTCGATTCGGGCGATCGCGTTGCTGGGGTGTACCCAGTAGATATCTCTGACAAGCTGCAAACGCTTTGGCGCAAACGTGTGCTAGTGCTTGGGACGAGTGTTTTCAGAGCGTCTGGCAATCTGCTGCGAGTGGAAGCGGAGACCATCGATGACGGCACGAACGCGGCATCACTGTTTTCAACTTTTCCAGTCGCCAGTAACGGACGCCTCGATCCAAATCGCCTGCGAAAATCACAGGGCTCGCGAAGTGGAATGGCCGCGATTATGAATCGTTGGCCCGGCGATGAATCGGATGAAGAAATCGAAGCGGCGTTGGAGCTGATCTCCTAATGCTGCGTCCTAACGACTTGCTGTCCCTGGATACAAATGTGCTCGTTCATTGGATTCGCCAGAATGCCACTGGCGTTCAACTGCGAGACACGTATCGTCTTCATGAGCGAATGGACCGGCCAATCTATTCAAGCATTGTTGAAGGTGAGATTCGGGCACTGGCGAAAATTTGGAAGTGGGAGACTGCGAAGCTGGAATCGCTCGACGACATACTCGCCGAACTCGTTCGTGTCGATGCTGGCATGCCAGAGATCGTGCGTGCGTATGCCGAAATTTATGCGTTGGATAAGGCCGGTGGACATAATACGGGCGAAAATGACATATGGATCTCGGCAGCGACGAAAGCTGCTGGTGCGGTCCTCTTAACCTGTGACGATGATTGCTTGTGGATGAATCCCGGCTTGTTAGCCGTTGAATATATGCCGACGGTGAAGACCGCTCCATGAATGAAGCCGAAACCCGTGCCGAACACATCGACACAGCGATTGCTGCCGCCGGCTGGGGAGTCGTCGAAGGCAGTCAAATCCGTCGCGAATTCAAGATCACGGATGGGAGGCTCGAAGGTCATGGGCGGCGTGGCAAGCGACTCATCGCCGATTATGTATTGGTCTACCGCAACACCAAGCTGGCCGTTGTCGAAGCCAAAGCATGGGACCAGCCATTAACCCAAGGCTTGGCACAGGCCAAAGATTATTCAACCAAAATGGCGATCCGCTTTGGCTATGCTACCAATGGCCAAGGTATCTATGGCGTGGACATGGAAACAGGGATCGAGGGGCAGCTTTCGAGTTATCCAACGCCCGATCAACTTTGGAACCTGACATTTGCCAAACAGAACGTCTGGCGCGACCGGTTTAGCTCAATCCCGTTTGAAGATCGGGGCGGTTACTTTACGGGACGCTATTACCAAGACATCGCGATCGAGCGAGTCCTGGAAGCGATCGCTGCCAAGAAGCAACGAATTCTGTTGACGCTCGCAACCGGAACCGGCAAGACTTTCGTCGCCTTTCAAATCGCCTGGAAGTTGTTTCAAAGCCGCTGGAGCTTGAATCGCGAGCCAACTCGACGTCCGCGGATTCTGTTTCTTGCCGACAGAAACATTCTCGCCAACCAGGCCTACATCGCATTTTCAGCGTTCCCAGAGGATGCCTTGGTTCGCATCGAACCCAGCGACATCAAGAAGAAGGGGCGAGTCCCCAAGAACGGCAGCATCTTCTTTACGATCTTCCAAACGTTTATGAGCGGACCGCCAAAGGACGGCCAGCCGTCACCCTACTTCGGTGAATATCCACCCGACTTCTTCGACTTCATCGTGATCGACGAGTGCCATCGTGGCGGCGCGAATGACGAAAGCAACTGGCGCGGCATTCTCGATTATTTTGCACCCGCTGTTCAGCTCGGTTTAACCGCCACACCCAAACGCAAGGACAACGTCAATACCTATGCCTACTTTGGCGAACCGGTCTACACCTATTCGCTCAAAGACGGCATCAACGACGGCTTCCTGACCCCGTTCCGAGTGAAACAAATCTCCACAACACTTGACGAATACGTCTACACACCCGACGACCAGTTGATCGAGGGAGAGGTCGAGTC
>DNWZ01000154.1 GCA_003506095.1 Planctomycetaceae bacterium
CGATCTGCCAATACGATGCAGCCACAATGCAAACGGAGCTGGGGCCAGCATTCGAAGCGGTAGAATGCAGCGAATACCTGCACACAACGCCAACCGGCAAGCCCCAGCAATTCTTCTTTGGCGTCTATCGGCGCGTGATGTAATCGAGTAACGCTGTAGTCGAAAAACACGGGAAACCGAAACTCAACAATAGGAATTCATCATGAATCAAGTCGACAGTATCTTCAGGTTCTCGACGCTGCTAACTTTCGCAATAGCGATCAACTTGTGCATGTCAGACTCGAACGCGAATGAGCCAGTCGATGAACTGCTTAAAGATGCTCAAGCTAACTTCGGCTTGATCACTGCGGCAGAGCCGGAAGAACTTGAGAAGCCACTGACCGTCCTGGGACAACACTTATTCTGGGACAAGCGACTTTCGGCCAATGGCAAAATTGCATGTGCCTCTTGTCATGCAGCCTCCGACTGGGGGGCCGACTCTGAACAATTCTCGATCGACGCGAAAGAGAAGCCAACGAAGCGCAATTCGCAAACAGTATTTAACGCAATGCTGCAACCCAATCTGCGGTGGACTGGTGATCGCAAGTCGGGTGCACACCAAGCGGAGAAGTCCCTCACGGGTTCGATGGGATTTGCCAGCGCGGATGACGTCGTTGAATTGATGAAGCGGCATGGCTACGAGGCCAAATTTAAAGCTGCATTTCCGGAGACGGAAAACCCAATGAATCCTGTGAACTACGCAAAGGCGATTGAAGCCTACGAATCCACGCTTAGCACCCCAGCGGCCTTTGATCGCTACTTGAGCGGGCAATTAGAGGCATTAACTGAACAGCAGAAGTCAGGACTTCAATTGTTCATGAGCATTGGCTGCGCGGACTGCCATTCGGGAAAGTTGCTCGGTGGCGAGGGGCTCGAAAAGTTTGGCGTTCATCAGGACTATTGGACGGCGACTGCGTCGAAGCTAACGGATGCAGGTCTTTTTGAATCGTCGAATAAAGAAGAGGACAAGTACCAATTCCGCGTTTCCATGCTGCGCAACATAGAGAAGACAGCACCTTACTTTCACGATGGATCTGTGGCCAGCTTAGGCGAAGCTGTTCGAATCATGGCGAAAGTTCAGCTCGACCAGGAACTGAACGATAGCCAGGTTCAATCCATCGTCGCGTTCCTAAGTTCCTTGACGGGAGATATTCCACAAAACTACACCGATCCACTAAGCCAGGTTGACGTTTCAATGAAATCAAAAGCTGCTCCATTTGAATTAGTTCAATATGGCTCGATGCATGAGACGATCGGTATGCATCAGCACCAGGGACGCGTGAAGCTCAGTGAGCTAGTCGCGGTGCCGCATTTCTATGGCGTCGGTGCACTCGAAAACCTGGAAGGCGAAATTACCATCATCGACAGCCATCCCTATATTTCGAGCGTCACTGAATCAGGAACTCCGAAATCGGTCTATAAGAAGTCATGCGATACTCAAGCCACATTACTCGTAGGGAGCGTTGTTCGAGATTGGACGAGTATCGACTTTCCTAAGCCACTCTCTGGCGAGTCAATGGAGAACTGGATTCAATCGCAAGCCAGAAGTGTCGGAATTGATATTGCCAGTCCATTTCCATTCATGATCGAAGGCGAGTTAAGCGATCTCCGCTTTCATATCATCAATGGTGCATGCCCGGTTCATGCCAAGCGGCACAACAAACCGATTCCCCCCGAGCGATCCCCGTTCGAAAAAGAACTCGCATCGGCTGATGGGCAGGTAGTCGGCGTCTTCGCGCGTAACGCAGCCGGCAAGCTTACCCACCCAGGCACGTCGGTCCATGCACACATCATTTACGAGTCTAAAGCAGGCGAAACGGTCACCGGCCATCTTGAGCATTTCGGAGTTAATGCGGGTGCAAAACTGAAGCTGCCCATGAGATAGAGGCCTAAGCGGCGATTTAGCATTAGATCCTCCTAATGAAGCGTTCCACGATATTGACGCTCAAATGCGTGTGGCCTAGCCTGAGTTTGCTATGGGCCGATAGCACGTGCAGGTGACCACGTGCTTCAGACAAGACCATAGGTAGTTGCAGGAGGATCGATCCAATGTCCAAGCACTCATTTCTTTTGGTTTCAATCGGCGTCTTTTTGGGGCTCTTTACGGGAAGCTTGGTGCAGCTCTATGTCCCCGAGTTTCCAGTTGCGTCCGCGCAGACAGTCGCTGCGCCTAAACCGGCACAGCTCATTTGGCTAAACCAACCTGATGACGACAAATTTTCGCAGATTGAACGCCAAATGCGAGGATTTGATACGACCATGATGGAGGTGGGGTATCGATACGATGAACTGGTCGAAGCGGTCAAAAACCGCAACTATGAGTATGCCAAATATCAAACGGAAAAGATTGGTCACACTATAAGTCTCGGTATCGAACGTCGACCAAAGAGAGCAAAGTCTGCAAGACCGTTTCTGGACGTTGAAATCCCCAAAATGCTTTCTGCAATTGCAAAGCAACAAGCGGAAATTCTCGATTCCGCGATCCATAGCCTTCACGAAGGCTGTATTCGATGCCATCGATCAGAAAACGTGCTATTTATGGGATCTCGATTCGCGACCATACAACCGATTCCAGATGATATGCACGAAGAAATCAAGCGATTTCAAGATCTTCTGAACGACGAGTTTATTGCGAAGGCAGATCGAGCCAACGGTCACAAATTGTTTACTCAGAGTTGCAAGAACTGTCACTCAATCTTCGGCGAGGGCAGCCACACTGGCCCCAATCTTCAAACGCTGCCCATGTCCGATCGCAACTACCTCATAAAGTCAATCATCGCGCCAAATGCTACCGTTGGCTTTGATTACATGACGCAGCAATTCCTTACGCATGATGGCAAGGTGTTGACGGGACTCATACTCTCTGAAGACGAAGTCTCGCTGACTCTGCAAACCGCAAATGAAACCCTTGCCATACAAAAGTCTGACATCGAAGAACGAAAAGCGTCTTCGGTATCCGTCATGCCTGAAGGCATCCTTCAGAAGCTAACCCACGAAGAGGCGCGGGATCTATTTGCGTATTTGCAAGGCAGTGAGCAAACGCAATAACCCAGGAAAATAGCCCAGACAAGTAATTTGAGCCATAAATCCAGCTCAGGCCTTCACTTAGAGCATTCATGAATTCCAATAGCCAACCTGAGCCAGCCACGGGGACCTTGCGTCGAGACGTGGGTATCTTTGGCGCGACGATGATGGGCTTGGGAGCAATCGTTGGCACTGGCATCTTTGTGAGCATTGGTCATGCGGCCGGAGTTGCCGGAGATTGGATTGTAATTGCGATTGGCATCGCGGCAGTCGTGGCGACTCTCAATGGTCTCAGCAGTGCACAGCTCGCGGCAGCACATCCTGTCAGCGGTGGGACGTACGAATACGGCTATCGATGGCTTCATCCAAGTCTGGGGTTTACCGCCGGCTGGATGTTTTTGTGCGCCAAGAGCGCGTCGGCCGCAACGGCTGCCCTGGGGTTTGCCGGATACGGTTTGCGGTTGTTTGGAATCGAGTCGACGAACATGCAGATTCCCATCGGGCTTGGAGCACTGCTGGTTGTGCTTGGATTCATTCTGCGAGGCATTCGCTGGAGTAGTATTTTCAATGCGACTGTAGTTTCGTTGACACTCACTTCCTTGGTTCTGTTCGTCGTAGCGGGAGTAGTCACGATCCTTCATGCGCCCGCTAATGAACCCATCGCAATTGGTTCACGCGCGACGCTGCCATCAACTTCGTTAAGTGGCGTTCTTGAGGCCTGTGCCTTGATGTTCGTGGCATACACGGGTTACGGCAGAATCGCGACGCTCGGTGAAGAGATTCGTGACCCAAGTCGGAATATTCCCATAGCCATCATTGTCACACTTGGTATATCCATGGCGCTCTATGTGTCGATTGCGTGGGTGTCGATCGGCGTTGTCGGGGCAGAAGCGTTTAGTGCCGCTGCGGAATCCGAAGCAGCGCCGCTCGAAATGGTGGCGAGGAATTTCGATTTTCCCGCGATGCGTTATGTAATTGCAGTGGGTGCCATTACCTCGATGCTGGGAGTTCTGATCAATTTAGTTCTTGGGCTATCTCGCGTGGTGTTAGCGATGGGACGCCGAGGTGATATGCCTCACGCGGTAGGTAGAATCGATCCGTCCGGTGTCTCGCCGAGAAACGCAGTCATCGTGGTTGGGACGCTTATTGCAGTTCTGATCCTCACTGGCAATGTGAAGACAACGTGGTCATTCAGTGCGTTTACCGTTCTGATTTACTACGCCATCACCAACCTGGCGGCCCTTCAGATGTCGGATGCCGAACGGCGTTACCCCCGGGCGATCGCGTGGCTAGGGCTGTTGTCATGCCTGTTCCTTGCGTTTTGGGTTGATCGAGCGGTATGGCTTGTTGGATTGTCGCTAATCGCCGCCGGGCTCGTGTGGTGGCGGTATGGCAAGCAACTACTCGCACATTAGCAACTTCTAATCAAAGCTGGATTGCCTGCGATATCGATTGCGAAGAAAATCAAATTTTGTGTGGTGTAACTGGAGATGTCGTTTGGACCGGACTTACCGTGTGGCAAAAATACTAGTTGTTGAGGATCATGCCAAGCTCCGGAGCAATCTCTTAGAACTCTTGGCAAGTGAAGGTTACGAAACTGCTGGCGCAGCCTGCTTCGCAAATGCTCTCCAAGCAGTTGCCGAAGCCAATCTTGATCTAGTTGTGCTGGATCTCGGACTACCTGGCGGTGACGGACTGGACCTGCTTAGGCAACTCCGAACGCAAAATGAGCCGCCAGCTGTGATGATTCTGACCGCGCGTGATACGGTTGAGGATCGCGTTACTGGACTGGACGCCGGTGCAGATGACTATCTGATCAAACCGTTCGCACATGCGGAGTTTCTGGCAAGGGTACGGGTGCTTCTCCGTCGGCAAAGCGGCAAGCGAGATTCCGTGATCCGCTTCGGAGGAATTGAGCTAGATTTCATTGCTCGTACCGTCTTGCGAGATGACACGCTCGTTGAACTCAGCCAGAAAGAGTTTGAGTTGCTCGAGTATCTACTCCGGCATAAAAATCAAAATGTTTCAAGGGAGATGCTCGCGAAGGACGTGTGGAAGGAACCAGGTGGGATTTTAACCAATGCGATTGATGTCTGCGTGAACTCTTTACGTCGTAAGATTGAACTGCCTGGTTTGCCAAAAGTCATCACAACCATTCGAGGCATTGGCTATATGATTCGAGATGAAACATGATGAGGCAAACGCGGCTCAATATCCGCTGGCGACTGACGATTTGGAATGCGCTGGCGTTCGCCTTCATCCTGGTAGCGTTTGGAATCGGCGTGTATCAGTTGTTGCGCCAAGCACACTTCGACATGCTCGACAAGAGTCTGAAGAACCGCTTGGTAACCCTCGAGGAGTCGCTTCAGGAGGGTAGTTCGGTTGAAGACGCGATTCGCGACTGGGTTGGGAAGTTTGGAGAACACAGCGACTATTTCGCTTTCGTTTGCGACGGCCTTCAGAATACCGTAGGAGCAACGGCAACACTAAATCAAGTCGATATCAATCGGTTGCTCCCCAATCTTATAAATGATTATGGCGGCACTGCTCATGACTCGGCATTCGGACGGATTCGATATGCTTCTCGTGAAGTCCAAAGTCACGGGCAACCGTTACGAATCTATGTGCTGGCGGAGCTTGAGCACCTAGATGAAGAATTATTGCTGGTGAGAAGAACTTTTCTATTCGCCATTCCACCGGCGTTGGTGCTTTCTGCTGCGTTGTCTTATTTGTTGGCGGTGCGAGCTCTCTCGCCTGTTGAAAAACTGAGGCTTAAGACGGACTCCATTTCTGCGACAGATCTACATGAGCGAATTGCGATAGCCAATCCGAACGACGAAATCGGCCATTTGACTGCTACGATCAACTCGCTGCTGGCGAGGTTAGACGAATCTTTCGATGAAATCAAACGATTTACAGCCGATGCGTCCCACGAGCTTCGCACCCCCATCGCCATCATCCGCAGTGAAGCAGAAATGGGGTTGCACAACGATGCCGATCACTCTCGTACAAACAAGAGACTGAGTAGCATCGTTGAAGAATGTGGACGATTAACAAATCTTACGAGCCAATTGCTGGCCCTGAGTCGGGCAGAGTCATCAATCAACAAATCGAACATGAAGCCGATTTCAATTGACCGACTGTTGACCGAAGTGGTGGAAGCCCTAGAACCGCTGGCGA
>DNWZ01000456.1 GCA_003506095.1 Planctomycetaceae bacterium
TCGCCAAACGTGCCATCGCGATCACCCCACGTTGGTCGTCGGGCAACTTTCCGCCAGAACGAACGACTTCGCGACCATCCAATTTGTCCTTCAATTCCCGACCTGTGGCGTAAGCGATCACGTTTTGGCCCAACCGCGAAGCCATCTCGATCGNNCACCGCTGATCGCCCCTCGGGCCAATCCGCCCACTCGTCCACGGCCGGTCGGATCGCTCAATTCCCAGCGGCACGAAAGACTTTGCGGCGAGAAAAAGATCGCGGTACGACAACACGCCTGGACACCATAAAGCTGGTAACTCGGTGCGATCATGTTCGGTTTTACATCCGCCTCGGCGAAATAGGCCGGATGGGTCGGCGGCAGCGGTTCCAGCGGCGCGGTCGGATACCACCGCTTGCACATTTCCGTCACCGCACGCTGTACGACGTCAGAATCGCCACAGCCATCGCCACTGCTCGCCTCGAACAGGATCGTGCCGCCCTGGTCGATGTAGTCCTTCAGCAAATCTTGCTCGGCATCGCTCAATTGCAACGCATCGCGGCCAGTGATCATCAACACCGGTGTTTGCAACAGATCCTGGACCGTCGCTCCTTCGATCGCGACGGTTTGCCAAGTCAAATCGCGTCCCCAAAATCGCTCCAGCCGTCGAACCATTTGTCGCGAAGCGTCCGGGTGTTCGTGCCAGCGGCCATCGTCGCGATCCGCGTCGGCACCGAATCGCAGACGCCCAATCGCCACTTGGCGTTTTCCCTTGGCCAAAAACAGCAATGCGAAAGAAGTCGTCACATTGCGATCGTCTTCGCCAAAGCCGCTTCCGGCCCAAAACCCTTGGAAATTGTCCTGCAATTCCAGCAACCGCTCTGCACCTTCGCGATACCAATCGTGGCCGCCGATAAAACGACGTCCCGACATCCGGCCGACCCGCTCCAAGGCATACAGATAATAAAACAACGTGCTCGAGCCGGCGTTTCCCGGGTTCACCCGCACACTGAAGCGTTGTGCCAACCAATCGATCCCCGCTTGCACCGGATCGGTCGCCTCGGGCTCCATGCCACAGCACTCGATCACGCCGTTGCGCACCCGCGAAGTTGCGCCGGTCAAACGGCCACGGCAAATGATCGTCGACGCGATTCCGGCACAAGTCATGCTGCCCGTCGGTGGCGAACCGCCAGAATAGCCCCAAGCGCCCGAATCTCGCTGACGCACCTGCCAGTACTTCGCCGCCGCTTCGTAGACTTCCTGGTTTACCGGAACATCGCGTTCCTCAGCTGCTTGCAAGGCCAACAACGCGAATTGAGCGTTCGACGGGTCGCCGCCACCACGTCCACCGCCATAGCCCCATCCGCCCAAACGATCTTCGCTGACCCCATCGCCGCGAATCTGCTCCGATTCCAGCAGCCGGACGTTGCGTTGAATCCGGGCCAAATCGCCTGGCGATCCGACCTGACAAAACACCAGCGTCTGTAGCGCGACGGAGTAAGTTTCGCCCGGTTGCAGTTCACGCAAATAGCTGAGCGCCTTGACGATCGCCGGATCATCCGCTGGCACGCCTGCGGTCAACAGCGACAGTGTACAGAGCGCCGACAAACCGCCGGTTTGACCGAGATGTTCCTTCCACCCGCCTCGCGCATTTTGATTCGACCGCAAATAGTTGATCCCACGATCGATCGCTTGCTGGACCTTGGCCGCATCCACACGGCCCGGGTCAATCGCAACCGGCCGCGGCACTTGCACCAAAATCGACTGGGTGGCCTGCCCCCGAATCGGCTGGTCACCAGAAGCGTTATCCTGCTGGCCCAATCCGACGAAGCCGCACGCGACCACGATCCAAACGATCCTGGCTGACATCCCTATCGAAAAACTTCTACACTCCAACGTCATCAGCTCAACCACTTGCGAATCGGCCATGAACGAAAAACCACCCCGCAGCGATGCTGTCCCACCGGCCAGCAAGCCCCGCAACATCGGCGATATCCTCCGCGAGTTCGCCCAGCATCAGCAGACCATGCGGGTCGAGCTCGCGAAAGTCATTGTTGGCCAAGATGACGTGATCGAACAGCTGTTGGCCGCCATCTTTACCCGTGGCCACTGCTTGTTGGAAGGTGTCCCAGGGCTTGCAAAGACGCTGATGGTCAGCACTCTGTCGAGCATTTTGGACGTCTCATTCAAACGGATTCAGTTTACACCCGACCTGATGCCGTCGGACATAACCGGTACCCAGGTTTTAGAAGAAGACGAAAACGGGCGGCGCAGTTTCCGATTTGTCGACGGCCCCATTTTCACCAACGTCCTGCTGGCCGACGAAATCAACCGCACGCCTCCCAAGACCCAAGCGGCTCTGCTGGAAGCGATGCAGGAACGGCAAGTGACGGTCGGCCGCGAAACATTCTCGCTGCCCGATCCGTTTTTCACGATCGCCACACAAAACCCGATCGAGCAAGAAGGGACCTATCCGTTGCCCGAAGCCCAGCTTGACCGCTTTATGTTCAACATCAAAGTCGGTTATCCGTCGGCTGATGAAGAAGAGCGAATCCTTACAGCGACAAGTCGCGGCGACTCGGAAACACCGAATAAGGTGATGTCAGGACGCGCGATTTTGAACGTTCAAAAATTGGTTCAAA
>DNWZ01000092.1 GCA_003506095.1 Planctomycetaceae bacterium
CAATCTGATTCTCCGGCGAGGCGAGCTCGCCCGGGGGATGTGGTTTGAGCGATAGTCGCTGACCGCTCCGCCGGTCAGTCATGTCCGTCGTGCAAACGAGATTTCGGAGCGGCTGACGGCACTCGGAGAGTGCCTGCTACCCTGTGCCACTTTGTACGAACGTAGTCGGCACGTGGCTTGTGAAAAATCTATTTCTCCAGCGTGACGAGTTCACCGGGTGAAGCGAAGTGTCGCTTTTTGAGGCTATACTGGTGATAAGCCCATTTTATCTTTCTCAGTCATGCTCCCGCCCGATGAAATCCGTCAATCGCTTCACCGTGCAGCATCGATTGGCGTCTAGCGATGACCTTTCGGCTGTTGTGGTTGGCTTAAAGTTCACCTGCTTTGTGGCGGTGGGTTTAATCGTTCTTGGCGGAAATCAGCCGGCCATGGGCGACGGCGGCGCGAATGGCAAGCGTGCTCGCGCTACGCAAGATCTGGCAGTTAACTACCCGACGCCGACAACCGACCAGATCACTAACGCACCGCCGCTTGATTACGTTTCGGTTATCGCGCCGCTGTTGATCCGGTCGGGGTGCAATTCGATCCGTTGCCACGGAGCCGTTGACGGCCAGGGCGATCTGAATCTGTCGCTGCGCGGGGCAGCCTTGCGACAGGATCACGCTGAGTTTTCAAAGCTTTGTAATCCAGACTCACCGCTCGAAAGTCCGGTGTTGAGAAAGCCCACCGAGGCGGAATCGCATGGCGGTGGGCTCCGCTGGCTGCCGGACTCAGCCGAGACGCGTTTGGTAAAACACTGGATCGAATCCGGAATGCCGTACGGAGATACAACAACACCGGACAGCCTTGCCTCCCCGGGTTCCATTGTTGTTGAGGTGGGCCAAACAGCGAACTTCCGGGTTGATGCGGTTCTCGACAGCACAGCACAGCGCTCATGGGATGTGACCGAATTAACCGAAATGGTAATCGGCGATCCGACAATCGCTCAGCTGCTTGATCCTGGGCGGAATGAGTCGCCTGGCACCATCGTCGGATTGAAACCGGGGATTGCTGGTGTGTCTTGGACATACCGCAACCGCACGACGCTGGGACAAATTGTGGTTTATCCGCGCCAGGAGAAAGAACGATCGACCGAAGTCGCCGGGGACTTTCTCAGCGCTCTCGTTTTTGCAGGTGACCACAATTGGGCGCGCACTTCGGTCGATCACCAGATGGTTGATACGTTTGTTAAGCTGCGCCGTAACCCCGAACCGCGGGCCGCGTCGTCCATTTTATTGCGGCGGCTCTATTTTGATCTGATCGGTCGACCTCCATCGGACGACGAACATCGGCTCGACCACGCGATTGCTTCGGACGAAGAGTTCGATCAACTGATCGACCGCTTGATGGCCGACAGCCGATTTGCAGATAAATGGGGGCGAATCATTGCTCACTGGAACGGCTTGGACGAATCGCGATTGGGTGCCGCCGGTTTTGCGATGCGCGTCGACCGCGAGAAACTGGCCTATCAGTGGTTGCAATGGGTCAGGCAGCGGGTCGATCGAGATGCACCGCTCAATCAGATCGCCGCTGCACATCTGATGTCATCCAGTCGCAATGGCCGCAGCCTGGCCGCCTACACCCAGTTTCACGATTCGCTGTGTGATCAATTGCGGCAAGGAGGCTGGGAAAGTGAGTTTGCAGCCGAACCAACGAATGATCTGTTTTGGAAATCGATGCAGACCAGCGGTGTCATTGCTTCAGAAACCATACTGCGACAATACATGGCTGTTGACCTCTCGTGTGCACGCTGTCACGACGATCCTTACCAAAGTTACTCGCAGCGGGAACACCAGAAACTTAGTTCTGTACTGGGCAACGTGGTCTATGTTGAACAGACACTGACAGTGGGTGAAAAGCGTACTGTGTTGGGGCTGGCTGTCAGTGTGAGCCTCGCCTTGGTATGCGCCGGATTGTTTTGGGTCTGGCGATTCCGCGCTAAGGCAAAGCGGTTTCGCCGTGCTGCTGCGTACCTGCTTGCGTTTACAACAGCGTTTGTCTTTTTTGTGCTCGCAAACTATTTGCACTGGTTGGCCCCCGGCCTGGCGCCGTCGCGTTTGGGCATCGGTCATATCCTTTATCAATTAATCACCGATACCGCTGACGCGATCGATGCGTTATCGCGTCTAAGCAGCGAACTGTTGTTGGTTGTTCTATTTGGCGTGGTGCTGTACACGGCGTTAATGTTTGTTTGGCGGTCGCGACAGGTTGCGTGGAAACATTATCTTGCGGTGGGGCTGACGGTATTCTTGATGCTAGTCTTTTCGGACGTCATCCATGTTTTGCCGTCCGCTGGCAACCAGTCATCATCTTGGTTACACGCGGGGCACCGAGCCGTTTTGGCTCAACTGGGCATGGCGGGGCAAAAATCGCAACCGCGTGAAATCTATTTGTCACCCTCGTTTGTTTCAAACTCGCTGGAAAATGGAGGTGGCAGCGGTGCGTCTGTGGTGGAGTCGGCGGCGACTTGTCCGGAGGATTCCGCTGGCAATTCGCCTAGCGCTTTAGCGGCACTGGTCGATACGGTCGCTTTGGATTCATCGGCCGCGCGATGGAGCGGTTGGTGGGGCGAAGATGATCCACGGAAGATGCTTGCGGATTGGTGTTTCGTCGATGATCCAGAACATCGCTATGCCACCAAGATTGTCAATCAGGTTTGGAGAGAGGTATTTGGCGTTTCGATCGCTCCCAATCCGAACGACATTGGGGCGCGGTTCCCACCGATTGCGCCGGAGCTGCTGGACGGTTTGGCTCGTGACTTTCGCAAGCACGACTACTCGCTACGCTGGCTGCTAAAGGAACTGCTTTGTTCAGCGACCTATCGACAGCAAACTCGTACATCGGAGGAAACTGATGGCAACGCCACCATCACCGACTACACGCCTCGGCCGCTGCGAGGCGAGGAGCGGTTCGAATTGATCCGATCGATCGCGGGCAACGATTTCGGTTTCAGCGATCATGTGGCGCCGGCTGGAGGGTCTGCCTACAGTGCGTTTGTTGAGCTGCGTCCAAGGAAGCCTGCCGATCATTTGTTGTTGTCGATGCGGCGAGGGGCAATGGATTCGGCGGGTGATTTGCCGACAGCCGCCATTCACGACGGTTTGTTTAATGAATACCTGCTGGATTGGTTGCGGTTGCCCGGTGGACGTTTACAAGAAATTGTCGATGCAGATATCCCGCCGGAGGACACTTTTACTGACTTATACCAACGAGTGACTGGCCAGCGGCCGACTGCGGAACAGGTCGAATACGCAGCGATGCATGTTCGATCGTCGGCCGATGTTGAGACGGCATGGACGGAGATTTTGTGGGCGTTGTTAAATAGTGAGACGAGTTTTTTCAATGGTTGATTCCACAATTTATGATGCATTGCCTACCTGCCTGCTCGTCTGGCACGAAGCCGAGGTTGGTCTGCTAGACGCAAGCCGCAATTTGAGCGACGTTGCGAATTTAACTTGGGCTCGCCGCTTGAATCGGCGAGCCCAAGTTGAATTCGTTGGACAGGGAGGGGCTTCGGCGTCTAGCTTGTGAACCTTATTCACCCACGAGACGAGCCTCGTGGGGGTACCCGTGGATGGTGGCCGGAATCTTTCTGCCGGGCCGCGTATTTTGCGTTAAACTAGTGATGGTTTAATCTACGGCCGCAGCTAGCAACCCATGTTCGGAGTATTCGCTTGAACCCAAACCGCATTACCAGACGAGCTGTCTTGCGTTGGACCGGCGCCGCGTTGGCCACTGGGACCGTTTTGGGCAAGCGAGCGACCATTGCTGGGACAGCCGAAGAAAACGGCGTTGCGAATGAAACCGGTAGCAAGCGAAGCGTGATTTGTGTCTACGTTCGTGGCGGGATGAGCCATGTCGATTCGTTTGATCCGAAACCTGATTCCGCTGCAGACCAGCCCTTCCAATCGATTCAAACCCGGATTCCTGGCGTTCTATTCAGTGAGTTAGTCCCTGAATTGGCAGCCCGAGCAGATCGGTTTACGATCATCCGCGGGATGTCTCATACCGAAAATGACCACGAGCCGGGCGAGCGATATTTCAAAACGGGCCGAACAGATGCGACCCAAGAAACGCCCTCCCTGGGTGCAATTGCTGCTTTCACCCGTGGTTGGCAGGTTCCTCCGGCGTATGTTGCGATACCGAAAACCGTGCCCGACTTTGGTTTTCTCGGTTCATCCTGTGCGGCGTTTGAGGTCGGCGGCAATGCAGCGGCAATGCCTCCGGCTGATGTCCACGAGGTGATGCGGCGTCAGGAATTGTTGCGGCGACTGGGCAGCCAGGTTGGCGGGGTAGGTGCCGTTTCCCGTTCGATTGCCAGCCATCGTGAAGCTTCGCGTCGGGCGTGGGCGATTGCGTCGGACGAAAGTATGCGCCTTTTGAATGATTTTTCTAAAGAGTCGGAGTCGACGCTGGCGGCGTATGGCCAAACGAACGTGGGGCGTTACTTGATCATGGCGCGGCGATTGGCCGAGGCCGGGTCATCGTTCGTTACGGTCGAGCTGGACGGTTGGGATCATCACGCGAATCTAGCGGGGGCGCTGAAAAAGCAATTACCGCCGCTGGACCGAGCCGTCGCCGGTTTAGTTGATGATTTGAACGCACGCGGTTTGTCCCAGCGGGTGCTGGTTGTTGTAACGACCGAGTTCGGACGGGATCCGATTATGGTGCCATCTTCAAACGGTGCCGGTCGCGGCCATTGGTCGCGTGCTTATAGCAATCTCGCATTCGGCGGCAATGCACCGGGTGGCGCCGTGCTTGGCAGGACTGATAAGCGAGGCGGTTCGGTTGTGGATAATCCGGTATCGCCTGCGGATCTTTGGGCGACGATGGCGCATCACGTCGGTTTAAAGATGGAGTCGCCGACGCTGCTTCCCGAGGGACAGAAATTGAATGTGGTCGGGCAGCGGTTGTTTTAGTGCAGCCATCGTCGCTGACCGCTCCGCCGGTCAGTAAATTCCTTTACTTCAGTTGAGACTTCGGCGTGGCTGACGGCACGCGGGGAGTGCGGGTTGCGTTTGCTAACGGCACTCGGAGAGTGCCTGCTACCTTGGGCCCCCGGCAAGCTTGCCTTGTCGGA
>DNWZ01000763.1 GCA_003506095.1 Planctomycetaceae bacterium
TTTACCAGCCATACGGCGTGCGTTACCGCAATTCGGTCAGCACGCCGCCTTACTTTGCGCTCAACCCACCCGTCTACTACGGCAGTCGTTACGCCCGCCCCTATGGTGACAGCCCATTCGCATCGCCGCCACTGTTGTCCGCGCCGTCGAGCTATCAAGTTCAACCAGCCGCTCAGTTCGTTCGACCACCAGCGATGGTTGGTAGCGAAATCTGCAACCCGTTTGTTGGCGAACTTAACGCAAGCGATAAGCCAGCTGCTGGCGATGTCGTGATGACCGCCGGGACTCGCGAAATCTCGGTCGAATCTCCAACCAAGGCGATCGGTGCCATTCGCATGAACCCGTTTGTCGCCGGTGAAGAACTTGCCAAAGACGCGTCATCGCCGACCGTCTCTCGCTGACCTCAATCGGGTTGTCTTTCATCGGCTGCCGATCAAGCGGCCGATCAATCTGGCCACTGTTGGGACGTGAACGCTGTTTCCGGCCATTGCGTATCGACGCCGCAGGCTCAGCGACTGGGGCCACCGAAACGGCTGCGGAAATCCTAGCATCGCCAAAATCTCTTCCGGCGTAAAATACCGCGCGGCCAACGGGTCCGAAGGGTCGAGTTGAATGTAGCTGCCGCTTCGCACCGGCATCCGGCCATAACTGCTGGTAAAGCAAGACGTGATCGCATTTGGCCGCTTCACATCGACTCGATCGATCGCCGCCGCATAATCGACCAACCACTGTGGCTCGACTCGCCACTGAGGATCGCTGTCGTTTCTGTGGTCGATGTACGACTCGAGCGACTGAAACGCAATCGACGCGGTCCATTTTTCCGCCTCGTCGCTGGCCGCCCTCGCCAGCCCGTCGCGGCTGGCCAGCAAATAACATCGCGATCGCCGCATCGGATACTTGTCTTCGGTGGGACATCGCGTTTCCCAGGCCGTATCGAACCCAGAATCATTCAATCGCGACTCGACCCACCGCCCCGTCTTTGATTCTGCGAACGGTGGCACGTTTTCGATCGCGATGTGACGCGGATACGTCGACTGGCGATCCAAACGGTTGATCAGCGAGATCAACGAACCGGCGCGTGGGTCGTCCCAATCACGCTGCTTCCCTTTCCGCGTGAACGGCAAGCAGGGCGGACTCATCCACCACAGCTCAGCCGGATGTCGCTCAAACGGAAAACTAGCGATCTCCGCTGCAATCGCCTGGTGGGTTGGGAAATTGCCTCGATAGACGTCTAATGCACCGCAATCGATATCGATCGCCGCCGTGATCTGCAGCCGATCGCTGTAAAATCGCTCGATCGCTGCCGCAAAGCCGCCAATTCCACAATAAAACTCGATGCAAGATGGCGGCATAAAATCGAAAAGTTGTCAAAAAATGATGGATGGCTTTGACCAGACGTGTCAACGTGCGACAGTCTAATGGGCACTGGCGATTCGGTAATGAGACCCTTCAACAGGATTTCTTGTGAAGACTTTAAAACGCTGTCGGACTCTGTTTCTCGGTTGGGACCGGCCACTTTTGTGGTCCGCGGTCGAGTACCTGCGGACCAAGCAAGGGCCGGCGCCTGGCCAACCCAATCGCTGGCAATTGGACCATTTTCTGGTCGTTTTGCCGACACGTCGATCCGGCCGCCGGCTTCGCGAATTGCTCGAGCGAACCGCCGCTCGCGATAATCTAGGACTGCTGGCACCACAGATTATCACCGCAGGCGAATTGCCCGAATATCTTTACTCGCGAACCGCCGAAACGCAGTTGGCCGATGAGCTCGAGCGGACGCTGGCATGGACATCGGCGCTACAGCAAACCGATCCGGCTCGCCTCGCGCCCGTATTTCCAGTCCTGCCACAGCGTGACGCTTGGTCAGCGTGGATCGAACTGGCGACGACCATCCGCAAGCTGCACGAAGATCTCGCGTCCAGCAACCTGTCGTTCGCAGATGTCGCGACCGAACTGGCCAAAGATGCCGCCATGGCCAGCGAACAGATGCGGTGGGAACTGCTGCAATCGCTGCACGATCAATACATCGATTCGCTAACTAGCGCCCGACGCACCGATCCCTTTCTATCACGCCACGCTGCCATCACAGAAAAACGTTGCCAATGTGAGCGCCACATCCTGCTGATTGGCACATCAGACCTCAGCGACGCCGTCGGCGTGATGCTGCGCCAAATCGGCCAACAATCTGACAACAACAATTCCGATCCAAACGACATCGCGATCACAGCGCTAGTCGCCGCCGACGAACATTATCGTGACCACTTTGACGCTTTCGGATCGATCATCGCCAGCCGCTGGTCCCAATGGAGACCGCCGCTGGACGATTCACAACTCGTTCCTGCCGGAGACGTCACCGACCAAGCGGCCGCGCTTTCGCAGTGGGTCGAAGAAATCGCCAACGAAACCTTTCAAGTCGAACCCAAAGATGTCGCCATCACAGTCGGTGTCACCAACGAATCGCTTGTTCCACCGATCGAGTTTGAACTGCGCCAGATCGGCAAGAAATCTTATCGAGAACTCGGCTGGAACTTTTCGCAAACTCCGATCGGCCGCCTGATCGAACTACTTACGAATCACTTATCACAATCGACATGGCAATCGCTAGCCGCGCTGCTGCGTCATGCCGATATTTATGATTTCATCGAACGAACCCTGTCGCAGCGCCAAGCCGAAGGCTCCGACGATAAACCGCTCGATGACGGTCGCTGGTTGGTTTCAGTCGACAAATTGTTGGCAGAACATTATCCGACACGACTCGAAGTTCCGTTGACCCATAAGATGATTGCGATGCACGGCCCAGCCGTCACCGTCGCGAATCTGGTAAAAGAAAGCTTAGAAGGTTTTCATTCCAAAGGTGATTCACAATCGGGCCACGACCACCGCAGGCCACTTTCTTATTGGGCCAGCGAATTGAAATCTTGGCTCTCAAGAATCTATCCCCGGGAAACGGCTGAAGCGGACGAAGAATCGCAATCGCCCCAGATCGAAAGCCCGGCTCAGCGACGAGCGCTGATCGCGATTCGAGGATGCTGGAAATCGCTCGATCGGTTGAAGTCGCTCGATGCGTCGTTGGATGTCACGGTCTCGGTCGGTGCCGGTATCGATCTGGTCGCCGGGCGCCTGCTTGATCAACGTGTCGGTGATTCTCAGTCGCCCGGCGTTATTCAAATCGCTGGCTGGCTGGATCTTGCATTAGAAGATTCGCCGTCGATGGCCGTTGTCGGTTTGAATCATCCTTATGTCCCGGAGTCGATTACCGCTGATCCGTTCCTGCCCGGCGGTTTGCGGACGCGATTGCAGATGAGCGACAACGAACGAAGGCTTGGTCGAGATATTTATGCGTTGCAATTGATCTTATCGACACGACGGTTTGTCCGCTTAATCGTCGGTCGTACCGGTGTCGATGGTTCGCCAACGCCACCAAGCCGATTGCTCGCTGCGGCAGAATCAAGCGACGTCGCGCGGCGATTGGTGCGATTGCTGGACGATCATGCGATCCAGCGACGAAACGAAGCATCCGCGCCGGTTCAGCGTTCTTGGGATCCGAAGATTAAGAAAACACAGTTACCAATTCCCACAATCGGACAAGGGTTTGACGCAGATCGTGATATCAAGGCGATGAGCGTCACGTCGTTTGCCGCCTATTTGGCCTGCCCTTATCGGTTTTATCTTCGCCACGTTTTGAAGTTGTCACCGATCGATGATGCGTCACGAGAACTCGCCGCTAATCAATTCGGAGACTTGGTGCATAACTCACTGGAAATTTTTGGTAACTCTGCGGAGAAAGATTCAAAGAACCCAAACGAGATCGAAGCAGCGATGCTGGCCGCACTGGACGAGTATGCCAGCGCCTACTTGGGGGCGTCGCCCGCTCCGGCGGTAAAATTGCAAATCGAACAAGCCCGCCAACGGTTGCGACATGTTGCCGTGCGACAAGCCGAGTGGCGAAGCCTCGGTTGGCACATTTGGAAAGTCGAAGCCTCGGTTGGTGAAAAGGATAACGCGGGAATCGATGTCGACGATAAGCGGATGTTGATTCGCGGACGATTCGACCGGATCGATCGACACGACGATGGACGCTGGGCGATCCTCGACTATAAGACTCACGGCCATCACCCGCGAAAGAAACATATCGAGAAAACCGTTGACGGCTTTCGCTGGGTCGAATTGCAGTTGCCGATCTATCG
>DNWZ01000160.1 GCA_003506095.1 Planctomycetaceae bacterium
AAGGGCGTGACGGACCGGATCGTGAAGATGATCGGAGAGCTGTCGCAATGAGAGCGGACCAGGCATTTATCGCGAAATCTTGGGGCAGACGGCGGTTTCGTTCGCGGACGGGCGGCGGGCGAAACCGACGTGGCGTCGCGGTTCGACACGAGGTGATGGAATGACGACAGGGAAAAACAATCCCGAACTGACGAGCGACTCCCATTACCAGCATCTGCTCGGTCAGATTTCCGAGGTCTACCGAACTGGTCAGAATCGTGCGTACCAGGCTGCCAATCGATACTTAACGGAGACCTACTGGCAAATCGGGCACGATATCGTCGAATTCGAGCAGGGTGGCAAGGAACGGGCCGAGTATGGCAAAGCCCTACTTTCCAACCTCAGCCGCGACCTGACAGGCCGGCACGGGAAAGGATTCAGTCGCAGCAATCTGGTCTACATGCGGCTGCTGTACTTAAATTACCCAATAAGTCAGAAGCCTTCTGACTTATTGAGCTGGTCGCATTACGTCGAGCTCCTCCGCATCGAAGACCCGCTGGAGCGTGGTTTTTACGAGCAGCAGGCGATTCGCGAAAAATGGTCCGTTCCCGAGCTGCAGCGCCAGAAAAAGTCGGCACTCTTTCTGCGACTAGCCGCTGGGAAGAACAAAGCAGAAATTTTGGCCCTCGCCTCTCAGGGTCAAATCATCTCGCAGCCAGCCGACCTGTTTCGTGAACCATACGTATTCGAATTCATGACGATCCCCGATCATTCATCGGTCACGGAGCAACAACTCGAAACGCTGCTGTGCGACCACCTGCAGCCGTTTCTGCTGGAACTGGGCAAAGGGTTCACGTTCGTCGGCAGGCAGTATCGTGTTCCGGTCGGCAACAAGCTTCATCGGGTCGATCTGGTCTTCTACCACCGTATCCTGCGCTGTTTCGTGTTGATCGATTTGAAGCTGGACGTGGTGCAGCACTACGACATTGGCCAGATGAACATGTATCTCGGTTACTTCGCCGCCGAAGAGAATGCCGAAGGTGACAACCAACCAATCGGCATCATCCTGAGCCGCGAGAAGGACGAACTTCTGGTCGAGTACGCCACCTATGAAATGAATAGCCAACTCTTCGTGCAGAAGTATCAGCTATACCTTCCCGACCGTGAAGAGTTGCGCCGGGAGATCGAGAATACGCTGCGGATTGCGGAACAATTGGCGGAAGAAAAGGAAGCCGAATGACGATTGCTCGACTGAGTGTCGTGCCAACGACCAGCCACCCTTTCGCGAGTCGAAGAAGGTGCGTGCCCAACGTACGGCCGCGACGGGTGCGATCCTCGAAATGATCGGCAAGCTTTTTCTGAACAGCAGGTCGTCATTCAACGACGTCGCCAGACCGACGACTAACGCGATTGCGTTCACAATGAACGGAGATAGATCACTATGAGCTTTCCAAGACATGACGAGCTTAAAGAAAGTGGTGTTGAGTGGCTCGGCAAGGTGCCGGCGCATTGGGCAATCGAACGGTTTAAGCGTTCGACAAGAAGTTGCCGAAACGGCATTTGGGGAGGTGAGGCGACAGGCGATATTACGGATATCAAGTGTGTCCGCGTTGCCGACTTTGACCGCGACCGACTTGTTGTCGCAGATAGTGTTCCCACCGTGCGCAGCGTGACAGCATCCGAGCAAAAAGACCGCATTTTATCTCGTGGAAATTTATTGCTCGAGAAATCAGGTGGAGGCGAAAATCAACCTGTAGGATTTGTGGTGCTTTTTGATAGTGACGAACCTGCCGTTTGCTCAAACTTCGTAGCGAAAATCGAACTGGCGGACCGCATGAGTCCTTCTTATTGGCGCTATTGCCACGCAGCAGCATACGCGATTCGATTGAACTGTCGCTCCATAAAGCAAACATCCGGAATTCAGAATCTAGATCAATCTCAATATCTCGACGAAATCGCGCCGTTCCCTCCCTTCGACGAACAACACGCGATCGCGTCATTCCTTGACCGGGAGACGTCGAAGATCGATACGTTGGTGTCGGAGCAGCGGCGACTGGTGGAGTTGCTGAAGGAAAAGCGGCAGGCGGTCATCAGTCACGCCGTCACCAAAGGCCTCGACCCCACCGTCCCCATGAAACCCTCCGGAATCGAATGGCTCGGCGATGTGCCCGAGCATTGGGAGATTACGAGAATGAAGTGGGTAGCGAAGATGGAAAGCGGTCACACGCCTGACAAGAAAATCGAAGCATACTGGACGAATTGCAAAATCCCTTGGGTGTCACTCAACGATACGAAATTTCTAAAGGACAACGATTATATTTCTGAAACTGCATATTTTGTTAACGAACTTGGGATTATTAACTCCTCTGCGCGACTGCTACCGGCAAGATCTGTTGTATTTTCCCGTGACGCAACGATAGGACGATGTGCCATAACAACTAAAGAGATGGCCGTTTCACAACATTTCATTGCCTGGATTTGCGGTGACTCAATTGTACCAGAGTTTCTTCTCTTTCGATTGCGATCAATGACTCAAGAGCTTGATCGGTTATCGACGGGGGCAACACTGAAAACAATTGGCATGCCTGACGTTAAGACACTTGTCACCCCAGTGCCGCCAAGGGCGGAACAGAGTGCAATTGTTAAGCAGTTAGTTAAACGTACCTCGCAGCTTGACATTCTCATCGCCGAAGCCGAACGCGCCATCTCGCTGCTTCAGGAACGTCGCACTGCCCTGATCTCGGCAGCCGTTACCGGTAAAATCGACGTGCGAGATTTTGCGTCGGCAGGAGTTCAGCCATGAAGCCCTACGCCCCCGATACGTTGCCTTTGGATTGCCTCGACGTCGCGAAGCTCATTCGACGCGTCGGCTCCGCCAACGCCGCGATCGCCCGCTACGACGGACTGCTACAAAGCGTCGTCAACCCCGCCGTGATGCTCTCGCCGCTGACCCAGCGCGAAGCCGTCCTGTCGTCGCGAATCGAAGGGACTCAGGCGACCGTTGACGAGGTGCTCGAATACGAAGCCGGCATCGAGTTCGACCCAGAGAAGACGAACGACATCCAGGAAGTGGTCAACTACCGCAAAACGCTGACGCTGGCTTCGGAGACGCTCCGCGATCGGCCCATCACCTTGTCGTTGATCAAGCAGATGCACGCCATCCTGATGAACAGCGTTCGCGGGGCCGACAAGTCGCCGGGGCAATTCCGCATCGAACAGAATTGGATCGGGGCGAGCGACAGCACGATCGCGACGGCCAAGTTCGTTCCCCCCGACCCGTTTCAACTGCCGATCCACTTGGAAGCGTTCGAGAGATACATCGGTGCCGACGACATCGACACGCTGATCCAGTGCGCGGTCGTTCACGCGCAGTTCGAGATCCTGCACCCGTTCAACGACGGCAACGGCCGGATCGGTCGATTGCTGATCCCGCTGTTCCTATTCCAAAAGCGGACACTCGCCAGCCCGATGTTCTATCTGAGCGAGTTCCTGGAAGCGAATCGGGATCGCTACTACCAGCGGTTGCGGGCCATCGGCAGCGACGGCGGATGGACCGCCTGGGTCGAATTCTTTCTCGAAGCGATCGAAACGCAGGCTCTTGCCAACACCGATCGGGTCAAGGGGATTCTCGGCCTCTACAACGACATGAAGGTGCGTGTAACCGAACTGACCCATTCGCAGTACTCGCTGGCGATTTTGGACGCGATCTTCGACCGTCCCATTTTCCAGACCGCCGATTTCATTGCCCGGTCCCAGATCCCGAAGCCGACGGCGGTGACCGCACTGAGGAAATTGAAAGAAGCCAGAATCCTGGTCCCCATTCGAGAAGCGAGCGGCCGCCGACCTGCGGTACTGGCGTTCAGCGAACTGGTGAATCAGGCTGAGGGGCGAAAGGTGCTGTGAATTTTGTGGATCGTCCACGATTCACAAAGTAACTTTGTGAATCGTAATTTCGGTTTTACGATTCACAAACGAGTTTGTGTCTCGCAGACGATTCACAAACCCCATGCCAGCCAAGCGGGGGGTGCCGCCGCCGAAAAGCAGCAAAAAGGGCATATCGATGAACCTATACACCGAGATGCACGTCGAGACCGAATCCGGCAAGCAGCGGGTGCCCCAGGGCCGCATTCATGCGGAAGGGATACCGCGAGTTACGACCGACCGTTGCGCCTCGTCTTCGCCGCGGTCACTGGCAAAATGGATGTTCGAGCATTTTCGCATCAGGGGATAGCATGAAGTCGGCTAGACAATTGATCGAGGAACTTAATTCGCTCGATGAACACGTTTCAATCGAAGCCAAGACCGCATCGGCGTCTGGTGAATCGCTAATGGAGACAGTTTGCGCATTCGCGAATGAACCAGGACTCGGTGGCGGATACCTGATTCTGGGCGTGGCACCCGCGTCGGATTCGTTCTGGCCGGTTTACGAAGTGGTGGGGGTACCCGATCCAGACAGGTTGCAAAGTGATGTCGCTAGCCAGTGTGCGAGTATGTTCAACACGGTTATACGTCCGAGAATTTCGGTAGAACCGATCGATGGCAAAAATGTGGTAGTGGTCTTCGTTTCTGAAGCTGGGCCGCACGAAAAGCCCGTCTACTTTAAGAATAAGCAACTGCCCAAGAGTGCTCGTCGGCGTATTGGCTCGACCGATCAAAAATGTACCGACGATGATTTGGTTGTTTTTTATCGTGGTCGTGACGGAAAGAGCTATGACGAGCAAATTATATCGAATGCTCGACTGGACGACCTGGATGATGACGCGATCGATTACTACCGACTTCTTCGTAAAGAGGTCAATCCAGACGCCGAAGAATTGAAGTGGCAACGCGACGAGTTGCTGGAGGCTGTCGGCGCGGTCGACTGGGAGAACGGTGAGCTTAAACCAACCGTGGCTGGAGTGTTGCTGTTTGGCAAGGCAATTGCGTTGCGGCGATTGTTTCCCATGATGCGAATCGATTACATCCGGATTGCAGGAACGGAGTGGATCGAAGATCCCGATCGGCGTTTCGATACAGTGGAGATTCGCTCACCGTTGATCCGAGCGATCCAACGTGCTCGATCGGCAATCATGGACGACTTGCCCAAAGCCTTCTCACTACCGGCTGGTGAAGTCCAGGGGAAGGAGATTCCTCAATTACCCGATCGTGTCGTCCGCGAAGTAGTGGCCAACGCTGCGATGCACCGAGACTACCGGGTGCATGGGTCGATTCAGATTATTCGGTATTCCAATCGACTTGAGGTGTTGAACCCTGGCTTTTCGATCAAAAATGAAGATAGATTAGGTGAACCAGGATCAGAGACGCGTAATCCAAAAATTGCCGCCGTTCTGCACGACGTAAAGCTGGCTGAGACTAAGGGCAGTGGCATTCGTGTCATGCGCGAGTTGATGGAGGAACGCGATCTTTCCGTTCCGAGGCTGAAGTCGGATCGACTGGGCAACACCTTCTCTGCGACTCTTCTGTTTCACCATTTTTTAACGCAAGAGGATCTGGATTGGCTGAAAGGCTTCGATGACGTCGGCCTTGCGGAGGATGAGATGAAGGCGATGATTTCGGCGCGCGAGGCAGGATCAATCGACAATCGAATTTATCGCGAGCTGAATCGGGATTGTGATACTCTGAGCGCAAGCAAACATTTGCGCCGTTTGTGCGACCTGGGCTTGCTGGAGAAAAGAGGGCAGGCCGCCAACACGTTTTACGTCCCGACCCAGCGGGCGATGGCCAACTGGCCCCGGAGGACGGTCGGCGTAAGTGAGTCCGGTAAGCTCGACACCAAATCCGGTAAGCTCGACGCCAAACCCGGTAAGCTCGATCTACCTGACAACCTAGGGCAAATGCCCGATCACGAGGGGGGGTGCTCGCCCCCCCCGGACGTGCAGGCAATCCTTGATGAACTGGGGGGCAAGGTGGTCGTTGAGAAAAGCGCTATCGATGCGATCATGAAGCTTTTGGAATGGAAAGAACTGTCCGCGGCGGAAATCGCCAAATATTTGGATCGGTCTGTTAAGTACGTTCGTGAGCAGTACATCACTCAGCTAGTAATGGCGGATTTGATTCGCCCGACGATTCCTAATAGCCCGACGCACCCGCGGCAAAAATATACATTGACGCGTCCAAAGCGAACGCCCTGACCGATGAACCTGCACACCGAGACCCCCT
>DNWZ01000410.1 GCA_003506095.1 Planctomycetaceae bacterium
AGATCTACAACATGGCGTGCCCGGCCGCGCCAGGGCATTACCAATACAACCCGATTAAGACGATTAAAACGTCGGTGCTCGGCTCGATCAATATGCTAGGAATCGCCAAACGCTGTGGCGCTAGAATCCTGCAAGCCAGCACCAGCGAGGTGTATGGCGACCCCGAAGTCCATCCGCAACCCGAAACGTATCGTGGGTGCGTCAACCCGATCGGACCGCGTGCCTGTTATGACGAAGGGAAACGAGTCGCCGAAACATTGTTTATGGATTACCACCGATCCAATCGAGTCGACATTCGGATCGTGAGAATCTTTAATACTTACGGCCCGCGGATGCACCCTTATGACGGTCGCGTTGTGTCAAACTTCATTCGCCAAGCTCTCAATGGCGAATCGATCACCATTTTCGGCGACGGCCAGCAAACACGATCTTTCTGCTATCGCGATGACCTCGTCGACGCCATCATCGGGATGATGAACGGGCCAAAAGATTTTATCGGCCCGGTTAACATCGGCAACCAAGGCGAGTTTACGATTCGCGAGCTCGCGGAATTGGTGATCGAGCTTTCTGGATCCGATTCGCAATTGGTACGCAAGCCGTTACCTCCGGACGATCCAACTCGGCGTCAACCCGACATCACGCTGGCCAGAAAACATCTTGGCTGGGAACCAAAGATTTCGCTGCGCGACGGTTTGTGCAAAACAATCGACTGGTTCAAGTCGATCAATCTGTCGGATTATCGCCCACCAACACCGAACTACAGTTGAGGCCGTTTGACACTCGCTGTTGTGCTGTAAACTCTTGCCGATAGGCTCTCAATGCGTACGAGCCGCACCGCTTAGCCAACCGAAATCGTTGGGTCGACGGCGGTACTGGGGTGCGTTGGTTCGTTGGTTTCGGGCTTGTCGTCAAAGCGTGTCGGGTCGGTAATGCGATCTACATAAACCCACATGGCCACGGTCAACCCGAAGATCAATGCCATCGCGATCGACCCTTTTGTCAGAAGTTGGCGTTTCAGTTCGCCAACAGGCTCATTGACCTTGGATAGGCGATATTGCACCAGTACCAATAAGTCGGATGTCGGCGCAGCGGTGGCTCCGTTTTGTTCATCCGTAGTCGTCAACTCTCGCGGCAGTCCGATCGGGGCAATGGCTGCTAACCATGGCCCCGAATATATCTGGCCATTGGGAGCGTTTGCCATCGGATCGATATAATTGACATCGTCACTGTTCAACAATTCATCAAGCATTTTATCGGGGATGCGAAACCGCTTGCCGGCCAGTGCGCCGCCGACACCGGTTTGTTGGTCCATCAACGGATGCTGCAACACGGTTCCACGCAGCGGTCCGTCGCGGGCTTCGATCACAACCGCCAATTGATCTGTCAATTGGCTATCGCGCATGGACTCAAAGTCACCAAGGTTGGTGGTGATTACAAACACGCCATCGGGTTGTCGACTTTCGGTGATCTCGGCGTCGTCCGCATTGCCATTGAGATAGATCGGTATACTGAAAGCGATTTTCCATAGCCCTGTCGCAGTGCTTTGAAACGCGGCAGATAAATGAGCCTGTTCAAGAGGCTGGATCGAATCACGCGGCACGTCGCGATCGAAATCGTCTCGGCCACCGTGGAAGTAGGTGCGGAAGGCAAAGTTGTATCCGGTGCTTAAGTTCTCATCGCTGACCTGCGTATCCAGAGCGATAGAAATGATGGTGCCAAGCGAGTCGGTAACAAACATGGTCGAAACGCTCGGTCGATGAGTATCGTCACCCTGATAAGTTGCCAGCCGTGAACGGAGATGCTGGTCGAGTGCGGTGCGAGTTTCGTTATTTAAGAATTGACTGCGATTGGACTTTGCCTCTTCGGGACGGGTCGCGATTTCCAATCGCATAGCAGTCAGCTCTGGCGAGGCGAGCAACGATCGCAGTGCGGCCTGCGTCTGGGGCAGGTTGGCTTCGCGGCTGAGCAACTGGAAGTAGCGTTGCATTTCGTTTTCGAGCGAACGAGCTGCGAACCGTGCGGCCAACTGGTTGCTGGCGCGGGCCTCGGAACGCAAAGCCACTGTCGCGCGATCGCTGGCGGCGACGATTCCCAACGCCGCAAAAAAACCTCCCGCCAGCATCAGCAGCAACGGGCCGACGATGCCAAGCAACATCAGCGGCTTGCGAGCCTTGGATTGTTCACGGCGATCGAGTGCCGCGACNNGGTCGACTCCTCGACGGGTGCGATGCGCGGTTGGACGACTGTCACCAACGATTGCGGCCCGATAATGTTCCAAACGTCGTGGCAACGACCCGGCGGTGTCGATCTTGTTGATCAGTGTTTCGTTGCGGTGAGGGATTTTGCCGGTCAGCATTCGATACAGGATCACTCCCAACGCATACACATCCCAACCGGCGTTCGGGGCAGCGTCGAGATTGGCCTGTTCCGGCGCCATGTAGAACAGCGTCCCCAGCGAGGGAGATTGATCGGTCGACATTCGGCTTTGCCCAAAGTCCGCTAACCGAGGAGCGTTGTCCGAATCGAGTAAAATATTGCCGGGTTTCAGGTCGCAGTGCAGCACGCCGCGACCATGACAATGGTTCAATCCGATACAAATTTTGCGAAAGATTTCCACCGCTTGGTGGACCGGCAACCGTCCAAGAGTTTCTAATAAATCTTCGAGCGACCCGTTCGGCAGGAACTCCATCACGTAGAATGGTGGC
>DNWZ01000517.1 GCA_003506095.1 Planctomycetaceae bacterium
CAGCCTGAAATCCGTTACACTGGTTTTCCACCCACCTTCGTTCTGAAACCGAAAAGAGCCCGCCTGTGTTTCAGCCATTGTTGCAATGCCCTGCGCCGTATCGATCCGCAACCCATGCTAGCCGATCGACGATCAAAAGACTTGCGATCCTGCTGTCTTTTATCGCCGCGTCGCTCGTATCCAGCGATGGTATCCAGCGACCCATTCATGCTGCCGAACCGCCGTCCGAGGCTGATCTTGAGTTCTTCGAAAACAAGATCCGCCCGCTATTGATCGAAAAATGCGTCGATTGCCACGGCGAAGATGATGCACAATCCGACCTGCGACTCGATACGTTGGCCGGAATGCTGGCCGGTGGAGTTTCGGGGCCGGCGTTTATTGCCGGTGAGCCAGCCGACAGCCTGATCGTTTCGGCGATCGAATACAAAGACGAAGCATTACGGATGCCTCCGGACGGCAAACTGGCCGACGAAAAGGTCGAACTGCTGAAAGAATGGATTAAACGAGGTGCACCCCACCCCGATGGCGACAGCCGAGCCAAGGGGAAACTGCGGGTCGGAAAGATCGATATCCAAAAAGCACGGCAACATTGGTCGCTGCGACCGATCGCAGAACCGGTCGCTCCGCCAGTCACCAACCCACAATGGGTCCGCCAGCCGATCGATACGTTCATTCTCAGTGCCATGGAGAGCAAGGGGCTGAAGCCCGCTCCGCAAGCCGACAAGCGAACCCTGATTCGACGCGTCACATTCGGCCTGACCGGTTTGCCACCTACGCCTGAAGCGATCGCGGAATTCTTAGCCGACGATTCGCCGCTCGCTTATGAGAAAGTTGTCGATCGGTTATTAGATTCAAAAGCTTATGGTGAGCATTGGGGAAGGCATTGGCTGGATATCGCAAGGTATGCCGATTCTAACGGCTTGGATGAAAACGTCGCGCATGGCAACGCATGGCGATATCGCGATTATGTGATCCGATCTTTCAACAGCGACAAACCGCTCGACCAGTTCATTGTCGAACAGATCGCAGGCGACTTATTGGTTCGCGAGCGGCGCGGCGAAAAACCGGTGCCCAAGCCAGCGACGGATGGCGATGCCGCCGAAGCGACTCCTGCACCAACGCCATCGCCAGAACCCTTGGTCGCCGTCAACGACGAAGAAGCCGATTGTTTGATCGCCACAGGATTTCTGTCGTTGGGCCCGAAGGTGCTCGCCGAACCTGACCAGACGAAAATGCGAATGGACATTATCGACGAACAGATCGACACCATCGGTCGTTCGTTGCTCGGTTTGACTTTAGGGTGCGCTCGGTGTCACGACCATAAGTTTGATCCGATCTCGACAGTCGATTATTACGCGCTTGCCGGAATCTTAAGCAGCACGCGTACGATGGAATCGCTAAAGATCGTCGCGAAGTGGAACGAAAACAGCATCGCAACCGCATCAGAGATCGAACAAAAGGCTGCGCACGAAAAGCGAATCGCTGAACAAAAAGACTTGATCGCTAAAACGCTCCAGGCCGCGAAAACCGAGGCGGAAAAACTGGAAGCGGAGAAGTTAGCAGCGGCGAAAGCGGCTGATAGCGAGGCCAAGAGTGACGAGGCCAAGAGTGACGAGGCCAAAGTTGCGGATGCTGAGAAGAAGCCCGAAGCGGCAGAGAAACCGGATCCCGAAGCGAACTTTGCTCCCGAACGAAAAGCCGAATTGAAAACGCTGCGCGACGAACTCGCTAAACTCGAATCGACGATGCCACAATTGCCCACCGCGATGGGCGTCAAAGATGAAGAAAAGGTTGGCGATGTGCGGGTCCATGTTCGCGGCAGCCATATGACGCTCGGTGCTTCGGTGCCGCGCGGCATTCCCGAAGTCTTGGCCGATACGCGATCGCTGGTAATCGGCGACCTGGAAAGCGGACGACTGGAATTGGCAAGGTGGTTGGTCGCAGCGGAAAATCCGTTGACCCCGCGAGTGATGGCCAACCGACTTTGGCGTTGGCACTTCGGCCGCGGTTTGGTCGGTTCAACCGATAACTTTGGGATGCTGGGTGACGATCCTTCGCATCCTGAATTGCTCGATTCTCTGGCATCACAATTGATTCGCGACGATTGGTCGCTTAAAGCGATGCACCGCCGCATCGTATTGTCCAGCACCTATCAGATGAGCAGCGAGATCAGCGACGAAAACTTCGCCATCGACCCTGACAATAAATATTATTGGCGGTCTGATATTCGACGTTTGCAAGCCGAATCGATTCGCGACGCCGTGCTAGCAGCCAGCGGCCAGATCGACCATTCGATGGGCGGTTCGATGATGAACGTTGGCAATCGCGAGTTTGTGTTCAATCACACTTCGAAAGACAATACCTCGTACCAGACGGCACGTCGCTCGGTTTACTTGCCCGTGATCCGCAACAATCTGTATGACGCGTTTTCGCTGTTCGATTATACAACCGCAGATGTCACCAACGGCGACCGCCAAACCTCGACCGTCGCGCCCCAAGCATTGTTTATGCTCAACAGCGATCTGTTGCTGCAATCTTCTCAATCGCTCGCCGAACGACTGATGCGCGAAGTTTCAGCCGACGGCTCGCAACGTTTGAATCGGATGTTTGAACTCGCGCTCGGTCGATTGCCCAGCGAACAGGAAGCGTCGCGACTGCAGCGATTCATCGACGACTTTATCAAGACATCTGCAGCGACGAGTGATCCGCAAGAAGCCGCAGTGACAGAGACCAACGCTTGGATCGCAGCCTGCCAAAGTGTGTTGGCATGCAATGAGTTTATTTATGTCCGCTAGCCTTCATTTCCACTGGCTGAATCGCGATGAAAATTGAACCATTTTCCCGCCGTCGTATGCTGCAAACCTCTGCCGTAGGATTCGGCCATTTGGCGATGGCTGCGATGCTGCAAAACGGCCAAGTTTCGGCATCCGAAGCGGCTGGCGAAACCGCCGGAGATCTCGGCCGTCATCACTTTCCGCCACGTGCCAAACGCGTGATCTTCCTGTTCATGAAGGGCGGTCCATCACACATGGACACCTTCGATTACAAACCACAACTGCAAAAAGATGATGGCAAGGATCTGCCATTCGATAAGCCGCGAGTCCAATTCGCAGCAACCGGAAAATTACTCGCTTCGCCATGGAAGTTCGAACATTATGGCGAGTGCGGGATGCAGGTCAGCGAGCTGTTTCCGCATGTCGCCCAGTGTGTTGACGACATCTGTTT
>DNWZ01000628.1 GCA_003506095.1 Planctomycetaceae bacterium
TTTTGTGACGGCGTGTTCTATGAAGATTCCACCTGTCGTCGAAAATGCAATTCGTCAACAGATTCAAATCGACGGCGAGCCCAAAGATGCCCGCGGACGACTCCGATTAATAAATAAAGCACTGCAAAAAGTAGTAAATTCGGACCCGTCTCTGTTTGGCACGCCTGAACATCGGATCGAGTTGATGAAGAGAGGAATCGTTCAAGAAATAGATATCGGTGTGTCGGCTCAACTCAAGAAAGCTTGGTTCAGTTACCTTCCTAAACGGATGAAAAAGAAAAGCGAGGGTGCCTACGCTTACACGGATGAAAAGCTCGCTTCTATCGCCATGGTAAATTCGACTTTTTCAAACCGACCGTCAGTAATTGTCTCATCGGACTACGACTACGCTGCAATTTTCAAACAACAACTTGACAACGTTATTGCGAGCGGGGCCAGTCGCGATGATGGTTCAATCGACAATGTGGTTTTTCAGTCGATGGTCCATTCTGTTGAATACAATGGAAGAGCCCGAGAGTTACGAAATATCGCACGTGCCTTTGATATTGGAGGAAGTGCCGATGCAGTCGCGCCGGAATCCGGTGAAGTGCTCGTTGTGATTCCGAGGGTCAGCGAAGTCCTTTCTTATGCATTTACTCCTCAAATGAAAGAGTTCGTATTGAAGATTGAAAATCAGTTTTGTGATGATACGGAATCGGCAGAACGCCTACGAGAGTTGGTTGAGTCTGGATTGAACGTAGAATAGGGTGGCCAAAACTCACACCATGACCAGTACTCATCAACGTATTGTTGAAACACACGACAATTGGAAGATCTGAGTATTTCCGCCTTCGAGTACACGTGACGCTTCGGTTTCGTCGACTGGCGTCGCGAGTTCAAGCAACGGCGAAAATACTTCAACAGTTTATTAGTGGCATAATAACTGTCGTTCGCCGGGATCGAGATACGACTCGAACCATTCTCGGCGCTCGCTCGGGAGCTTATCCCAAAAGCTTTTCCAGATCGATTCAACTTCCCGCCTGATCTGAGTGATGTTCCATAAATTGTGTGGTCCGTATTCGCTACGCTTATATGTGAGGTGTGCGAGCGTCTTGTTAAGTCTTTGGTAGTCTAAATGCTCGGGGCATTTCAGCTGTGTCCATTCTTCCTCGTCCTCAAAATAATGTTTGGCACTCACGTCATCCCCCTTTGGCTCTTTAATTAGAAAATCCACCAGGACCCGGGTGTGGAGTAGAAAGCACTCGAGTATCGCGTTGACGTCGGCTGGTCCGTAGCCGGACGAAGCAACTTCAAAGATGAAGGGACGGTCTAGCGCATGCTCGCAATCCGAGATGATCAAGTCATGGTCGGTTTCGGACTCGAGGAATTCATCCCGGCGGGCGACTAGCTCGCCGGCAGACCAGCCGAACATGTCATATTCGTATCGTACCTGTGGGGCGACGGTTCGTGCTTGAGAATGAATTGCCATGATTGCTTGTACCAATATCGGTGCTGGCGCGTCTTTTTCACAGGGACACACGGTTTCGATTGGAGTTCGCAATTGATTTTACAGCATGCCGCCGCCACGATTAATTCTAGAAAAAAATTTTTAATTTGGTAAATCTAAACGCTTGTCGATGCTGTTTAAGAATTGCAGTCGGATGCCATTAGTCCGCTGACGACATTGCGACTGGCATTTTTTACGTGAGGCCAGTCTCATCGTACAGAAAAGGTCCTGTTCGACGAATCTACACTCTTCTCTTGCCTTGAAGATCCTTGAAGCTTATTCGCTCTCGATTAGGTGCTGATGGAAGATCGGTTCCGAACAACAATGCGATCTGCATGGAGGCACCGACAGCGTAGCCAATCAAACAGTCGATCCAGTGATTGTTGGGGTGTTTGTGGCGGGCTTTCCATTCGTCGACGGTTCGACTTCGGCATTCGGTTCGGACGAAATACTCGGGGATGACTTGCTCGACAAACATTCTATGTTGGTCAGAGCGATCGCTGAAGAGAGACAGGCAACCGTAATCGCCGATTGCTGTCGCCAGTGCGTGAATGACTTCCACCAGTTTGTGTCGTAGATGAAGTGGCGGATGGCGCGTTTGCCGCGGATCCTGGGGGACATGCCAGTTGAGTCCGACACGGTCGCCTGGCCGGCGTTTGTATTCGCTGAATGGATTCGACGACGCGCCGACGAAGCGGCCGTGCGAGCGTAGCAAGATCGATGCGTGCGGACTTTGCCGGCTGAATTGATAAACGACGTCGGTAGATAGGCCCCAGTTGGCGTTGATCAAACAGGACCGATCTTCATTGCTGCGTCACCGTCGCGTTGCCATTCGCGGCCAAGTAGCGATTCGGTCAGCGATGTCAGGCCGGCGTAAAAACTGCTTTGCCATCCCGTTCTTTCGCTTGCGGTGGCAAGCGGGTAACGAACGTCGCGCAGCATGAGGTAGAATCGTTGAAACCGTGCGTGATCAACTTGAGCCTCTGTTGCGGATTTACGAAGGGTGTGCACGCGCCTACATCGGCAGCGTCGATGGCATGGGCCTGATCAAATTGCACCGTTTTTCAGGTAAAGTTTCGTACCTAGCCTGTCCAAAGTTTGATTCCGATCCGCACCCGATTACGACCGAGACGACGAAGGTGTGGTTGCGAACCCTGCGCGTCGGGTATTACGACACGTCCAGCCGCATCAATCCTCCACTGCTCGACCGAAAGGACGAAATGGTTGATGCCCTGTACGAGTCAAAGGCCACTTTTGAACGGCTGACGAAACAGGAACAAAAACGAGGGTTGTTGCGCGACGGCGAAGATTTTTTGTCGCAGGCGGCCTGGCAGGGGCGATTGGCAACAATGGGCCTTCAGCATCGCGGACATCGACTGGTAAAGGCGGTTGA
>DNWZ01000316.1 GCA_003506095.1 Planctomycetaceae bacterium
AAGGGGGAGCTTGCGAAAGGGACCTGTCGATCGGAAACTGGCAGTCCAGGCCGCGATCACAACGGCGGCGGTTCAGTGGCGATGGTGCCATGCGGGATCGCTGTAGCGTGCGACCAACAACGAATGCGTCGCTTGGCGCGGCCAATCCGGCTCGGCCCTCGGATCCTCGGGACTTTGGGCCTCGAACGCGGCGGCGACGTCATCCGCCAATTGAACAGGATCGACCGACAAATTGGTAATAAAATCGCTGTGGCCGCGGCCGCCGCGATAATCCGGTTGCCGCGGCGGCGTGGTCAGACAGTTGGCGATCTGCGAAAGATCGGCAGCGTAGAGGAGTGTGCCATGATAAAGGATGTGATCCCGAGCGACGCGCAGGCTGTTGCCGGAAAACTTGCGATTATCGAGCGTTAAGTCGCATGTTCCCTGCCATGTCGCATCCGGCTTTTGTCGTNNACACGTCGCAATTCAGGACGGATTTGGCACGAAAGCACGACGCTGTACATCAGGCAGCCTGCCCCGGCGACGATCGCAGCGCCGCCGCTGCACCGCCGCAAAACGGGAATCTGGTTCCTTTGACAGTATTCCAAGTCGACTTCGCCAGCGATTTTCGACCCGCGGCCGATCACGACCACCGGACGATCAAATTGCCATAACCGCAGCGTCTCCCCCCGACGCCCCAATTCCGCCTCGTCTAACAACGCCTCGTCCAACGCCAGGTCAGAAGGGGGGTCACCGATCGATAGGTCGAGTCGTTTCATTAGCGGGGCCCTAACTGTCTGAGGTGCGATCGCAACGGCTGCAGCGACTGAGGCGTTGTCAAAACGCAACGGTTGTAGCGTCAAAGAAACAAATGGGGAAAGATGGTCAAAAGAAGCGAGCGACGATTTCAGAAAACTGGGCTTTTTTCAGTTTTTATCTTAATTTTCCTCGTGTTCCACCTTATTCTTGAAGGGTCGCTGTTCTTCGGCGACACAACCTACAACTCCCGAGTTTGATGCCAAGATGACTCAACCAAGCAAAGCACCACGATTTTCCGATTCCGCGAACACGCCGACCAACGAGTCGCTAGACGTGCGCCGCCAGCGATTGATGTCTGCCATTTTCGCGATCGGTTCGGCACATCGTCGATTCTCGATACCCGCAACGCTCCTGGGCGCAGTGGCCGTCGCTAGCGGTTTGGGTTTTGGAACCGATTCCGTATCGATGCCGACTGCACAAGCCCAGGAAGCTTGTTGTTTTCAACCTACGTATCGCCTGCAATGCGAAACCGTGATGCAACCTCAGACGGTTCAGCGTTTCCGGATCGCGTACGAGACCGATTATATCGAAGAAGAGGTCGTCTCGTTTAGGCCGGTTTTGCGCACACGAACGGACGAACGCGAAGTGCGAGTCGCTCGGCCCGTGACCGAAACGAGCTACCGCGAAGAACGCTTCACTGTCCAGCGTCCGGTGACCGAAACGTCGATGCGTGATGAACAGTACACCCAGACTCGATATGTGACCGAAACCTCGGAACGCGAAGAACAAGTGACGACAATGCGTCCGGTCGTCGAAACGCAGATGATGGCTCAGCAGCATGTGGTGCAGCGTCCGGTCGTCGAAACGCAGATGGTGCAGCAGCAGCATGTGGTTCAGCGTCCGGTGATGGAAACGCAAATGGTCCAACAGCAGCACGTGGTGCAACGTCCGGTTGTCGAAACGCAGTTTCAAACGCAGCAGCATGTGGTTCAACGTCCGGTGACGACGTACAGCAGCCAGACGTTCGAAGCGGGCGGATTTGTCAATCAACAGGTGGTCCAGCCTGGTCAATTGACCCACGGCTTGCAGTGGGTTCCCCGTGCCGTACAGACCACCGGTCCGTTTGGAATTCTCAGCGTGAATCGCGGCGCCGCGGTGTGGACACCGATGATGACCGCGCCGACAGTGCAGAATCAAATGGTGTTCCAGTCCAATCCAGTGACACAGCAGGTCGCACAGACTTCGTTCGTTAACGAAGTCCAGCAGACGCAGGTGCCGGTTCAAGTGATGCGGATGCAGAACGAAACGGTGACCCAGCAGGTTCCCGTTCAAGTGATGCGGATGCAAAACGAAACCGTGACTCAGCAGGTTCCGGTTCAAGTCACACGAATGGTCTCAGAGACCGTGACACAACAAGTTCCCGTGCAAACGACTCGTATGGTGCCGACGGTCGAAACACGTCGCGTTCCCGTTACGGTGCAACGTCCGGTGACCGAAACGTTGACTCGCCAAGTTCCTGTGCAGCAGACTCGCTGGGTCAGCGAAGAACAGGTGCGTCGTGTTCCCGTGACGTCGACTCGGATCGAATATGAGACGCGTCGTGAACCGGTTGAAGTAAAGTTTTACGAGCAAGAACGTGTGGTGCAGAAGGTTCGTCGCCCGGTAACGCGGCAAATCTATGTTCCTTACACCGAGACGGTGATGGTGCCTCGACAAGTGGTCCAGCGAACGCCGCTGAACTACTACGACCCGTTCTCGCCTGCGATCATCAGCGGATATTCAACCTTGGGTGATTCGTCGGTTTCGTCGTCGCGCACAACCGTGCCTTCGGCTGATTCAACCAGTAACGGTTCAACCAGTAACGGTTCGGCCAGTAACGGTTCGGCGTCTGGTGAAGTGGCGAGCCAGAAACCCGATGCTGACAGCGATCTTGGGCCGTCCGTGCTCGAAGGTCCATCCAACGCTGCTGACCAACCCAAGCCGAAACTGCAGTCGATTGAGATGACTCCGCTGCCCAATGGCACCGCAGACGAAGTGGAAAGTCCATCGGATTCGGGTGCTGTGCCGGGCGACGCGGATGAGCTGAAAGCCCCGGTGTTGGATGCCGATAGCGCCTCGTATCGCATTCGTTATCGTCCGCTGTTCACTCGCGAAATCTAGTCGCGTGTGAACATCAAGCGTGAGGTTGAGGATTTGATCGATTTGGGCGCGGTATCTCAGCCGACTAAAGCTGGTATTACCCGCGCGTGCTGGTGTCTAGACTTTAGGCGGTTCAGAGGCTGTATTTCGGCCGACTAAAGTCGGTACACCAGCGCGGTCGGTCGCCGACTAAAGTCGGTACANNTAAAGTCGGTACACCAGCGTGCTCGATCGCTGTGGAACGCGTACAGCTTTGCGCGTAATTTGCCGTGGATCTATGAAATGCGAATAACGTTCCCAACGCTGCTCGGTTAGATTACGACGCGTGGATTCCGGTTGACGGACCACGTGAGTAGTCTTTCTGGGAGTCGACGGACATGAGATTTCAATTCTTAACCCTTGTGCAAAGTCGATTCGCGCGAGCGACCCGCAGCCGCGAAAACCACAAAAGGACAGATGGCGGAAGAGTTCTTCGGCGAAATCGATTGTCGTTTCAGTTGCTCGAGAGTCGGCGGGTGATGACTGCCGAAGGGGCGTTGTTTCCGGTTTCACAGACGTTCGACACGACCGGCATGCTCGGCACGATGTCGGCTTCGATCAGTTGGGGCGATGGCACACAAACGGCTGGCCAAATCACGACTCAACCACCAGCCCAAAAGCTTTCGGTCAAGTTCGATTACAGCTTCGATACCGGCGGCTTCTTCTCGTCCCCGGCCCGCCGAGCCCTGCTCAGCACGGCCGTCGATGCGGTACTGGTGCAGTTGACCGATGACCTGGCGGAAATTCGCCCCTCGGGTACGAACACGTGGACTGCGACAACGCTGCACCCGTCGACAAACGCGCCGATTTCAATCCCGAATCTTCAGGTGAATGCGAACGAGTTGATCGTTTATGTCGGCTCGCAAAACTTCAACTCCAGCCAAATTGGGCTTGGCGGCCCCGGCGGATTTCAGGGCGCCGGTTCCCAAGCTTGGCTTAATACGCTGGGTTCGCGTGGGCAGGCCGGTGCGCTGGCATCGTCGCCGACCGATTTCGGACCGTGGGGCGGCGTGATGTCGTTCAGCTCGACCGCGAATTGGTACTTCGGAACGGATCCATCTGCGATCGGTTCCGGGCAGTTTGATTTTCTGTCGATCGCCAGCCACGAGTTCATGCATGTCCTCGGTTTCGGCACTTCCGGATCGTGGAATAATCTGGTTTCGGGCAACCAGTTTACCGGTGCCAACGCGCGGGCGGCTTACGACCCCGGCGGCAACCCGTTGCTGAGCACCGACCGAGGGCATTGGGCTCCTGGCACGACCGATGGCGGCGGCGGAGCGATCATGACGCCAGCGCTTCGCGCCGGTGTTCGCGACAACGTGACACCGCTGGACATGGCGGCGTTGGACGATATCGGTTGGCAGCGTGGCACGACATCGGTCGTCGTCACCGGCAACCATGTTTATGGCGACAACCGCAGTTACCCGGTCGCGGTCGCGTTGACCGGGTCGCGTTTAGGCCAACAAAACCGCCAAATGACAGCGACCATTACCAATGCGGCCCCCGTGATGACGCTCGTTGGCGAACAGCGAGTGATTGCCGGCCAGCGACTGCAAATCACCAACGTGGCCAGCATCTCTGACGCCGGGTTCAATGTCCCTACCGCTTCGCCGCCGACCACCGAAACGTTCGCCTATACTCTGTCTTGGGGCGATGGTTCGCCAGCGGTGCAAGGCGATTTGACGATCGATCGCGTTGGCCAATCCGGGTTGCCCACGTTGGCATCGTTCGACCGCGGACACACCTTCACGACGCCGGGCACTTACACCGCGTCGGTCACGGTTTCAGACGACGACGGCGGTTCAGCATCGGGCACCTTTCGTGTCGTTGTCGAAGCGGCGACACAACTGTCCGCTTCGATCGATCGCGCTTCGATCGCGGAAAACGCGGGCAATAACGCCGCAATCCTAACCGTGTCCCGCCCTCAATCGGTCGCCGCCGCAGCGTTGACCGTCACGCTGCTGTCCAGTGACATCAGCGAAGCGACTGTACCGGCGTCCGTCGTCCTCGCCGCTGGCCAAACGACAGCGCAAGTGGCAATCACCGCGGTCGATGACAACTTGCTCGACGGTTCACAGTTTCTCACGATCACCGCTTCGGCACCCGGCATCGCCTCAGCGACGGTACCATTGACCGTCACCGATTTCGAAACCTTGACTGCGACGTTCAGCACCGATTCGATCCGCGAAGACGCTGGCCCGGCTGCGACGACGCTGACCATCGCCCGCAGCAACACCGACACATCGTTGCCTCTAGCCGTTACGGTCAGCGGCAACGATCCGGCGCGGATCGACCTGCCCAACTTGATCACAATCCCTGCCGGTGCCCAGCAAGTCGTGGTGCCCGTTGTGCCAATCGACGACACGATCGCGCAACCGCCGCTGCTGTTGCAGTATCAATTCACCGCTGCGGGATACCAAGCGGCCGCCGGAGCGATCACGGTTTTGGGCGACGAAAGCCAATCGTTTCAGAACCCCGAGGATCAATTCGATGTCGACGGCAACCAGCAGATCGAGCCGCTCGATGCGCTGCGAGTGCTGATATTCATTGGGCGAAACGGCTCCGGAACGCTCACTTCCCAGTCGCCAACGGACGGTTTGTTTGTTGACGTAAACGGCGATGGCGACGCGACTCCGCTAGACGCGCTGTTGGTCTTGATCGAAATCAGCCGGCGACAGCGTGCCATCGCGCCTCCACCGCTTATCTAGATCACTGGGCGATGCTCAGCACCAGCTTATCAACGACGTATTGGCCGATGGCCAGTGATGCGGTTGCCGCTGGTGAAGGGGCGTTAAGAACGTGAATCGCGCGCAGCGTTTGGTCGACAACGAAATCGTCAATCAACGCCCCATCGGGCGAAACCGCCTGAGCCCTGACGCCGCTGCGGCCCGGTTTGAGGTCGCTCTCGCGGATCGACGGGATCAATTTCTGCAGCGCCGCAACGAACGCCGCCTTGCGGGCTGAACGCCACATTTCGCCAACGCCCATTCGCCAATGCTTCGTCGCCAGCCGGCGAAATCCGCCGAACATCAACGTGTCAGCTAAATCGGCCGGCCGAATGTCTCGCCACCGATAACCGTCACGCGCAAACGCCAGCACCGCGTTGGGACCGCACTCGACGCCGCCGCCGATCATCCGTGTGAAGTGGACACCCAAAAACGGGAACGCAGGATCGGGGACCGGGTAAATCAAGTTGCGACACAGCGAATAGCTCGACGGCACCAAATCGTAATACTCGCCTCGGAACGGAACGATTTTCGCGCTCGGCGTCCCACCAGCAAGTCGCAATACCCGGTCGCTGTGCAGCCCCGCACAATTGATCATCCACGAAGTGCGTACCGATCGGTCGCCCAAACCGATATCGACAGCGCTGTTATCGGCCACAATGCGATCGACTCGCGAATCGGTCAGCACCTGGTTGCCCGTCCGCTCGATCACCCGGCGCATCGCCAAGCAGACTTCGCGATAGTCGACGATCCCGGTTTCGGGAACGTGGATCGCCGCAATTCCGGCGGCTGCCGGCTCACGCTGTCGAAGCTCGTCGGAATGAATCCGATGACACTCCACACCGTTGGCTTCGCCACGCTGCTGGATCCTGTCGAGCGATTCGAGTTCCTTGGCACTCGTGGCGACGATCACTTTGCCACAACGATCCGTTTTCACGCCGTTTTCAGCACAAAACGTCTCCATCATCGCTTTTCCTGACCGACACAGAACGGCTTTCAGCGACCCTGGCTTGTAGTAGATCCCCGAATGCAGCACACCGCTGTTGTGGCCGCTTTGATGCCTGCCAACCTGCGATTCGGCTTCGATCACGACCAACCGAGTATCGGGCCGAGCGGCCAGCATTTGAACTGCCGTTGCCAAGCCAACGATACCACCGCCAACGATCGCAAGATCGTATTCGCCCAGCAGTTTCGATTTTTTTTGATCGGTCAAGGGATGCGATGGGGGTGGAGAGTAATGAAGTGCCAGGCAAACTCCGCGTGCCGCCGGCCAATCAGCAAGACAAAGACCGCGTTGGTCACTCAAAGATATGCCGCGGACGCTGACCCCGCAAATAGTCAGTGACGAAATAGATCGGCTTAGGCTTCCAGTCTGTGGCTTCGCTGGAAGTCGTTCACCGGCAGGAAGCCTGTACCGCATGGCTTCACAGCCTCTCGGTGAACGTAGCGATTGGGAGTTCTTTCGCCGACTCCCAGTGAATCATTGGAAAGGATGGGTGATGACTGCTTCGGATGCTTTGCAACACCCTAGCATCGAAAGGCGACCATTAGCATCCATCGAACAGATAGGCACCAATCCGAAAAGGGGTCTAACCCTCTTCGGATTGGCTTCAAGGCCGCAAATGATTTTCATAGAGGTTTTCAGAAGTTCTTCGTGGTTGAGAAATCTGCAACTGTCTTACAGATGGAGCATCACGAAGGAGTTCCAAAATCGCTGTGATGGTGCATATATTCGCAATCAATTTCTACATATAGACGTTGAGCTGCGAGATCTTCTGACTTCATATCTCCAAACCAAACGCCATCTCAATCGCGCAATATACAGGCGTTCGACTTCTCTATATTGCGACCTGACTGCGCGACTGGCGATGTAACTTCTTCTATCGCAGATCTTTCTGCGACCTTTACAGAACCGATGCCTTTCGGTGACACAGCGGAACCTTATGATATCAAACCGCCCCGGGTGAGGTTCCTAAAGAACTGTCAAAATCACCTAACAGCCGCCCTTACCACACTCTATGCCATTACGCGCCATGAATCATCGGCTCACATCTCGCCAACGCCGGGAATCTGCTAAAAAACTCTCACAAGAACGCCTCAAGCACCGCACGAAAACGAGACAAAACACAGCCAATTCGCTGTCGCATCTTACCTTTGAGCAGTTAGAGCGGCGTGAGATGTTGGCGGCCGATTTTGATCTGAGCCAATATCCGGCGGTGGAAGGTTTTTTATTGACCGCTGAGAAGCAAGGGTCTGACTACCAATTATCGCTGCGCGATCGAAGTAATCCGGACGCGATGTTGCATTGGTTTGATTTACTGACAACGCCGCAAACCGTGTCGATTGAAGGTTCTGTGGGCGATGACAGTCTTTGGATCGATTTTTCCAACGTGATCACGGTCGACGCCGAAGGTAATTTTAATGATTTCATTCCAACGTCCATCCGTTTCACGGGGTTAGGCGGCATTGATGAAGTTGAGTTCACGGGTCGCACGGCAGTAACCGGGAACGTCATCGTCGATGCGGAAACGATTATCGTCGGCGCCGGCACCCACGTGGCGGCTGGCGAAGAATTACGACTGGTTGCTGCGGCCGATCTGGGGACGCTTGATTTAACGGGTGTCGAAGTTGCGCAATCCGGTTCTATGGTCGCCAGCGTGACCATTTCGGGAGACCTGAGTGCGACGGAAGTGGTCGTTCAGGCGACCACCGGCGGCAGCGTCATTTCGACCGGCAGCACGTTTACTGG
>DNWZ01000294.1 GCA_003506095.1 Planctomycetaceae bacterium
TGGCGCGACTCGGTGATGCCGATTTCAGGAATCGCAATGGCTTGGCCTTCGCCACCCAAGCTGAACGTGGCCACGCGTGTCACATCGGTCTGAAAAGCGAGCACCATCAGGTCATAGACGGTGCGGAAATAATCGCCCGCCATGGTCTCAGCGATATTGCGATTCGTACGGTTGCGGTCAGCGTCGGAGACCGCGGGCAGCGGTGTGTCGAGCCAAGCATCGGCCCGCCGCGTACGAATCTCTGCTTCGCGAACTGACGTCAGGTACTGTTCCATCCGTCCCTTGTCGGCCGCTCCCATCTTTTGCTCAAGCCGGCGGACTTCTGCGAGATTGTCATCCAGAACACTCGCCTTGCGACGCAACGCCCTCCGCTGGGCAGCGATACCGCCCTTGGGTTCCTCGAACATCGACGCGAAGATTTCACTGCAGCGGCGCATCGCGGGTAACCGCACACCGTCCGCCGTCCAAGCGAGCGATTCCTGAGTAATGGCCACCTCCATGGACGGATATCGCGTGTGCTGTGCAGTGACTTCTGCCATCTTTTGGTCGACCGAAATCGTGTTGCGATCTGAAGGTCCGAGCTGGCCGCCGGTCAACCAAATGTTGATGCAGTTGTGATGGTGGCTGAGGCTGCCCGGATGATGCAGGCCGCTGATCGGCGTGATCGCATCACGGTGTTTTTCCAGCGGCTTGAGCGACCGGGAAAACTGGTAGTCCTTGCCAGGTTCAGTGATTTGATAGTTGAGCGAATGGACTCCGTTGGCTAGATAAATGAAAGCGCTGCGCCGCGGCGTTGCGGTTTGTTCTTCCGCCGCCCGCAGCGGGACCATGCATTCCAGGAATGGCAAAGAAATACAGGACCCCAAAGCGCGAAGCGCATGACGACGGTCAATCAGCCAGGATTGAGATAGAAACGTGGTCATTGGCAAGCCTTCTGCGGTAAACGGTGGGAGAGTACGACGATCATCATGTCCGTCGTGTGGAAAAGTGTTGATACATCCTTCATCAGGTCCGGCAAGCGTTTCGTTGGCAAGAGCCGTCAGCTTGGCGATTTATCCAAGAGTATATCTTAAACCAATGGTCCTGTTGCGTGCAGGATATCTGTCTGGTGCGGACGACCAAGACAAGATTGCGTCGCGGATGTCGTCAATTATTGAGAACTTATTCGAGAAACCGTTCGCCGTTAGTCGCCGCCCCGTTCGCCAATCGTTCTGCGAATAGGATAAGAAAAAAACGGATATCAGCGATCTGGCAGGAACGAATCGTGACCTAAGCTTCAGCGGAACGACAGCGGATGTTTTTACCGCTAGCTTTTCCGGCTCGATTTTATTCGTCGCTTAGGCAAGCCATCGTGAACGCGCGCACCCAAACCCATTTTGGCCCCACTTCTGCGACTCGTCTTAGGACGAAGCGGCCGGGCACCTCTGCCGTTGTGGTTGCAACGACTTTAGCCGTTGTAGCGACGGTCGCGGTTTTGGCCGCTCCGGCGTTGCAAGAATGGCGGCCCGAGCCGGTGCATTCGGGTTGCGATCACATGCGCGAACTGATTCAACAGCAAGCCGACGCCTACTATTTGGACAATCACCGTTGGCCCGATCGGCATCTCGAATCGCTCGCAGCGGACTCCTATTGGGGCGGACCGGTCCAAGCGTGCCCGACAAGTGGCGTGCGATACCAGATGTTTGGCACCGTCGTTGCTTGTCCGGTACACGAAACCGCACGTACACAATAGCTCTTCGCTGTTGTAAAACAGAAATCAATGGCTCCGCCAAACAGGATCCGTGTGTGAATCCGACGGCTGGGGCCAACGCGCCAGCGTTACCTTTTGGCGTGTGTAAAACTGGATTCCCTCTTTGCCTTGGACATGCAAGTCGCCAAAGAAGGACTGGTTCCAACCGGTGAACGGAAACCAAGCCATCGGGGCAGGCACTCCGACGTTGATGCCCAACATTCCCGCATTGAAATGTTGTTGGAATTGCCTTGCTGCATATCCGTTCTGCGTAAAGATCGCTGCGCCGTTGCCGTAGTCGCATGTGTCACCCATCGCAATCGCTTGCTCGATCGATTCGACACGAGCGACCGAAAGGACTGGCCCAAAGACTTCCTCGCGAGCGATCCGCATTTCAGGCTGAACCAAATCGACGACACTGGGGCCGATCAAAAAACCTGATGAATCAGATCTTTCGCGTCCGTCTAATGCAATTTTCGCTCCGTCGGCTCTCGCAATCTCCAGATAGTTGGCAACACGAGTGCGGTGCTCTTGGCGAATCACGGGGCCCATCTCGATCGTGTCGTCGTCATCCGTCGCACCCACCTTCATAGCCGCAGCATGTTGAACGAGTCCCTTTACCAGTGGATCACCAGCACCACCGACCGCCACTGCTAAACTGCCTGCCATACAGCGTTGCCCGGCACACCCGTAAGCGCTTGCGGCAAGCGCCTTGACCGTTTGATCCATGTCGGCATCGGGCATGATGATCAAATGATTCTTCGCGCCGCCAGCGGATTGAACCCGTTTACCGTTGGCAGTGCCCGTTTGATAAACGTGCCGGGCAACCTCTGTCGAACCGACGAACGAAACCGCCGCAACGTTTGGATGAGTCAGTAGTGCATCGACTGCGGCGCGACCCCCATGGACAATATTAAAGACGCCGTCGGGTAGATCCGCTTCCATCAGCAATTCGCCGATTCGCACTGCGGACAAAGGCGTTTTCTCGGACGGTTTTAGAATGAACGGATTGCCACAGGTGATTGCAATGGGAAACATCCACATCGGAACCATCGCGGGGAAGTTATAAGGAGTGATGCCGACACAAACACCGACCGGATGGCGAACGCAACTGGCATCGACGTCGCGAGCGATGTTCGGCAGTACCTCGCCCATCAGCAGGCTCGGGATACCGCATGCGAACTCAACAACCTCAATCCCACGATTGATTTCCGCTCGCGATTCGGCCAGCGTTTTTCCGTGCTCGCGAGTGACTAATTGGGCCAATTCGTCGAAGTGTTGTTCGAGAATGGTGCGAAAACGAAACATCACTCGCGCCCGATCGACAACCGGCGTTTGCGTCCACGCGGTCGCGGCACTGGCCGCAGCGCAAACCGCGGCATCAACCTCTGCCGTGCCGCAGAGTGGTGTTTGGGCGATGATTTTTCCGCTCGACGGATTAAAGACTGGTTCGCAGGACGGCGTGTCGGGGACCAGCCACTTGCCGGCGACCAGATTGGGAACCACCTTCGATTGTTGGTTTGCCGTAAGCATTGCCGCTAACGCTCCTGGAAGGAAATAAATTGGCCGGGCAGAAACATGGAATCGACCCACGCGGCCCGTTAATGTACCTTAATCGAGGGTATGCCCGTCAATCGGGACATTTGCAGCAACCAGAGAAAGATTGATATGGCCAGAATTGTCCGCGGTGCGTTGATCCAGGCGACGACGTGCGAGCCTACCACATCGCCGGTAGCAAAAATCAAACAGGCGATGATCGATAAACACGTCGCGATGATCGAATCGGCGGCGCAATCGGGAGCCGAAGTTCTGTATCCAAAACTACTTTCCGCCCTTCCTGCCCGGCTCCGCTCGT
>DNWZ01000606.1 GCA_003506095.1 Planctomycetaceae bacterium
TCCGATCGCAATCAGAAAAACAATCGGCAACCACAGGCCTATCCCAGATGAATCTTGGTCAATGCTTGCGAGCGACTCGCTAGACGATCGCTCGATTGCTGCGTTTTCCGCAGCGGTTGGTCGAGCGTCCGCAGTAGTTGATTCGGTGGATGCGGTCTCAACCGCAGTGGGTTGGGGGTTTTCGTCAGCCATCGGCAAACCGCCGCCGAGTCCGACCAGCGGCAACGCAACTTCGACCGGTTCGGTCACCTTGATCAGGTTGTCCCATGGCATAGGAATCAGCAAATCGACGCCGGGATTTTCGGCCTTTACCGTACACTGGCACGCGCCGGTCAAAAACGTTGCTGCATCGCGGATCATGTCGGGATTGATCCCTTCGCCGACGAGAGCATAAAGCGCTCTGCCGCGACCGAAGACCGGAAAAACCATCGCTTGATCGACCAACTCGGCATCTCGCAAATCGGGCTCGATCGATAGCAACATTTCAACGAACCACTTTTCCGCCGCATCGGACCGGGAAACTTTTACTGTTGAAAACTTGATTTCAAGGCTTTCCGGATCGGCTGACAATTCGCTCAGGTCGGCGTCGTCGATTTCCGGCAATTCCAACGTTTCTTGCTGGATCGATAACTGGTCGTTCAAAAGCTGGAACAACTTGTCGTTCTCATCCGCATTATCCGATTCCAGGAACACCCAAACCACTTCGCCGGCAACCAAGCGTTTGCCGATTTCGTCTCGTTTGGGCGACGCAACTAGATTGCTGACCTCTGTCGCATTCCAATCTGCAACAGCAACCGGCGCCTCACCACCGCCGATCCCAGCGGGCAACTGGACAATCATCTGCGGCAGCGTTTTATCTGCATGAAGGTTCCAGCGTGCCTTATCGATCGGCTCAAGCGAATTACGCAAGTCGACCGTTTGAGCTTGAACATTCGCGCCCGCTTTCGCCTCGGATTCAATCTTCGCCAAAAGCGTGCGGTCGTCGTCGGTCAGGTCATGGTCGTGATAGACAAAAACACGGTAGGCGTCGGGACGCCAGTGTTCGATTGCGTATCGGAACACGGGTACCGAACATGCAACAGCGGTAGCGGAAAGGATTAGAACCAGCCCCAATGAAGTGGCGCGAGTCATGAATGTCTTCGTGATCTTTGTTGACATGATTGTTATGTGACTCGGTGTGTGTCTATGTGAACAGATTTAAGGATTTTTAAACAGAGCTTACTGCAATGGTAACAGTTCAATTCCAGCGATACTCGGCTCGCCATCCTTTCCTATCAATTCGATGCTGAGGTTTTCACCAACTTCAACCGAAGGAACTTCCCGCATCATCGTTTCTCCGTCGCCGAGAGTGACGTCGACCAGCAATGGTTCGCCATTGATAACCACGTCAAAAACTCGCTTTGATTCGATTGCGTCTTGGGCAATGGTCGCGGAATCCGTCGACGAATCTGATCCTGGCAGGAGCGATTGCGTGTTCAGTGCATTTGCCGCCTGCGGGGCGCTAAAGAACAAACGCAGTCGATACGGCTTGGTATCGACTGCCACTGAATCGGATTTCGTGGAATCGGATTTCTTCGAATCCTTGTCGTCCTTTGTGGCATTGAAGACAGTGCCGATCGTGATCGTTGCATTGCCTTGAATGCCCGACGCGTACAGCCAAGGCAATTCAGACCCGGACAATGAAGATGAATGTCGACGGAAGATTTTCGCATTGGGAGTGAGCATTATTTTGATCGGTGGTTTTTCCGTCGCCGCACTCGGTGATTCGATCCAAAGTGTGCCTTCGGGGCTGCGACGTTGGCCGGGCGCACCAAAATTAACACCGAGCGAGCGGATACGTTGGCCAGCTTGCGGCGATTTGATCATCTCGTTCAGGGTCCACATTTCGATTTCCGGCATGTGAACCATCGCCAGTGATGTTTGGTTTTGGTACGAACAACTGCACGTGCGGGTGTAGTCGGGTGCGTTGAGAATTCCGCCAGCGGCGATCAAGTTGCCTGTGCAACCGGATTTGAAACCGCCAAAATTGCCTGTCCCGCTGTGCGACGTCATATCATAAAAACCGGCGGCTCCGGAGCGGAATGTCAACAAGTTCTCGCTGGCCAGGATCGTGTTGCATCCATAAGCGCGAGACAATTTCCAGTGCTCTTTTTCGCCGGTCAGCGGATTGACGACGAAATGCGGTTCACCGGACGAAAGGTAGAACGCGCCAGCGGATTGGCTGTAAGAGTTTGCGTTGGTAATAATCAGGTCGTTGTGTAAGACGCACGGCCCTGAGTATTTCAAGTCTGGCTGGGACCATTTGACCGAGCCATCTTTAGCGTTGTAAACGGTCATGCCACGATCGACTTCGACCGACAATCGATCGCTGGCCGCCGCACCGGCTTGCAGTAACAGGTCCGATTGTTCGGAATACCCTAACCAAGTGCCGAAAATCCCTTCATTGACTTGCCATTTTATCTCACCGGTTTGGGCGTTGAGGGCGACGATTCGGTAGTCGTCTGGCAGTTTGGTTCCGCGACGCTTTAACTTGTCCTCGACCGGTTTCGGGTTTTTGTCCAGGCAATAAATCAGACCGCCACCCGCGACAATCGCGTTGTTCCAAAAGCTGTGGCGAGCATCGACTTTCCAGAGTTGTTTGCCGGTTCTGCGGTCGAAACCGACGAGCGCCAAACTGCCGGCACGGTCGAGGCTTTTCGAACCAAAACCAGCTTTGCTGCCTCGCAACTGCGAATCTTCTTCTTCGAATGAAATGCCCAGTCGATCACGATAGCGGGCAAATCCCAGTCCACCGATCAGAACATCGTCGTAAACACCGATATAAGACCATTGGCGTGGGTTAGCGGGATCGTCTTGTGGCAATGCAATATCTTGCATCGATTGGCCGGTCGCCGGATCGAGCACGCGGCAAACGTTTCCTTCGATGATGTAAATGCGATCTTCCGTGACGACATAATTGGTTCCGCGGGCGTTCGCACCAGGAATATGGACTTGGTTATAGGCTGGGTCCAGCGGTGTGTCTTTATAGGTGTCGTCGAAATAAACATCGCGAGTCCCGAGGTCGTCGAAGGTGCGTTTCCATAAGACTCGACCGGTGTAAACATCGCGGGCACTCAGTTTGTCGATCCCTTGGATAAACAATCGGCCACCGATCACCTGTTGTGGAGGGCCGTGGCCGTGTCGCGGCAGAACGTCGGCATTGCTGCTGCCACCAAACCAGAGAACACCCAGTGGCAGTTTTACTCGTGCATCGTTCGACTTGCGTGTATTACCGATATCGCCGTGTTGATGAGTCCAATCAGCCGCACCGGGTAACGATCCGACTCGTGTGATCACAAAGCCATCGGCATTGGTTTCAACAATGGCTTGTTCCAGATTGGCCGCTTTCACACGGTCGGCGATCGCGGCTTGATCGTCCGCTTTTGCGATCAGTTGTAAGGTTCCGCCATAGGGCCGGACCGACTGGTAGATCGCCGAAAGGGTCGATGGGTCGCTGGCCAATTGAGCACTGAGTTCTTCGCCGACGAAAATCATGTGAGCGATATAAGGTGACGCATCAAACGTCGCAGTCGTTGCTTGATGCGCGGTGACGCGCCCGTACAGCGAGGCGGCATCGAGTTGCGACCTGAGTTTTTCGATTCGCATGGCATCGGCGTCGACGATGGCAAGTTGTGTGAATGGTGATTGGCTAGCCAATGCATGAACTAAAGACGCATCTTCAGCCCCGAACCAGAGTGCGTAGCCTTGCGCATCGCCGGCGGCGAGCAGTCTTTCAATGCGGGTGACGCTGTCTGGCGTGATCGGCAGTGGTGATGATGGTTCGACGATCGCGTCGGTTGAGGGTGAATCGCTTGTGCCAAATGCGAAGATATTTCCTTCGAGTGAAACAGCAAACAATTTTTGATCAGCAGCAATCAGTCGGGTGATTTGTTCCTCGACGGGTATTTGCCATGTGACCTTGGGGGATGAATCGCCGGAGGCTTTTGGTAACTGAATGGCCGTGATGCCATCTTTACCTGCGGCATACAGTTTTTCCCCTGCCAGAATCAAATCGCCACTGCCGTCTGCGGCGATTTCCCAAGTCACTTTGCGTTTCTTGTCATAGGCTCGAACGATCGGCGAGCCATCCTTTGCTGTTTCCGATGTGAATACAAACGAATCATATAAAACCGGTTCGTTGGGCATGAAAGCCGTTTTGTCACCGGTTTCAAGATTAAACTCTCTTACACCTTTCAACCGAGTGTGAACAAAAAAGTTTGATTCATCGGCGATTACAAATGTGCCGCCAGTCCCTTTCCCGCCAGCGTTGAGTTCATAGTATTTCAATTCGCCGGTTTCGCGATCAAATACGGCGGGAACCGATCGACCACCTGGGATGACGAGATACTTTTCAGTCGCGACGAGTGCACCTTGTGGTGCGATGCCTGCGAAGGACGGGGCGCTGTGCGGTTGTTTGATATAGATCGAACCGGCCGAATCATTCACCCATTGGACACTGCCGGTTTCTGCATCGAGCGAATAGATGAATACGCCCATGAAGGGCCAGATGCTGGAAGCGAAGTAGACGTTTCCGTCGCGGATCACGACTCCGCCGCGCGCCGGCCAAGCGGAAACGAGCCGATGATTTCCGATCACCTTGCGTTGGCTGGGGCCACCACTGAACTTCCATTGAAGTTTCCCATCGTTTGCATCAACGCAATAAAGTTGCCCGTCGTCGGATGTGAAATAAATACGACCATCGAGACCTGCGGGCGGCAGTCGTACCGGGGCATCGGTATAAAACGACCAAAGGTGTTTTCCGGTGGTGGCATCCAAGGCGGCGACCTTGTCACGATCGCTGTAGCCAACGAACAACTTGCCATCCAAAACGATCGGTTCAAATTGACGGTCGTAAGTCATCAAGTCGAGGTTCAAGGGATCGTCCCAGGCTTGGACGCGGGGCGATCCGAGTTTCGTCCACAGCAATCGCATTTGGTCAGGCAGTTCATGCGGTGATGCCGCAGAGCGTCCGGCATCGTAACGCCACATCGGCCAATCATCGGCGATCGATGATCGCATGCTGCACGCGTTGAGCGCGAACACTATCAGCAATGCGGCGGCTGCAACCTTGAATGATGATCGGCGTCGGTTTTCCGGTTGCCGAGGGCGTCGAGATGGCATCGATCGATTGTCCGTGGAGGTGGGCGTGAGCGAACGGCGGTAGGTTTTTCTAGGCGGCGGGTCGGCTAGCGATTAGTTTCCGTCCTAAGTCGCTTTGCGCCAAGCTTTCCCACCCAATGAAATCTGGCGAGAAGTCAAAACTTCATGCCGATTGCGGATAAAGTTCATGACACGTTGGATGACCTATTCGAATGGATTGCCGAATGCGGCAGCCCGATCGTATGGAATCGCATGGTCCGCAGGTCCATCCGCAGCAGACGATTCTTGAGCGGTTCGCCAAAGCCGGCGATCAACTTAATCGCTTCCATCGCGGCGAGCGAACCGACCGTTCCGCTGACGCCGCCGAAAACGGGAAAGCGTCGTTTCCAGGTCGGCGGAACCTCGGGCACCCAATCGCGAAACGTCGCTGTCTCGGGTGGATGGATAACGGTTAACGTCGCTTCGAGTTCGAACATCGCCGCTTCGACAACCGGAATCGAGCGGCGTTGTGCGGCATCGTTCATCGCCAAACGTTCTTGGAACATCGGCGCCGCGTCGACCACGCAGTCAGCCATCGCGACGAGGCGATCGGCATTTTCGGTATTGATGTTTTCAGCGACGCTGACCACCTGCAGACGCGGATTGAGCTCTTTCAACCTGCGCGTCGCCGATTCGATTCGCGGTTTGCCAATCCAGTCGTGAGTCATCAGAAGTTGGCGGTTGAGGTCTGATGGTTGGACATCGCCGGCATGGGCAAGGATCAATCGTCCGACGCCAGCGGCCGCAAGTTCATACGCGACGACTGAACCAAGTCCACCGACGCGGCTGATCAAAACGGTCGCATTCTTCAGTTTCAACTGGCCTTGGTGGCCGAAGTCGCGAACGTCCAGTTGCCAGGAGTAAATCTCCCGCTCGTCATCCGTCAAGTCATCCGCGTGACGGTCCGTTCTATCCGTCGGCGGTTCAATTGCCGATTCAGGGTGTGGCACCGCATCAACCTCCACTGATCATCGGCATGAGTGTCAGGCGTTGCCCAGCGGCGATCTCGGTATCGAGCGTCGCGGCGATCGCTACACCATCACGAATCACCAACAGGCCAGGCGGAAGGTTGCCTTCGGATTGTTTAAAGAACGATTCGTCAGCGATCACAGCGGCAGCGGCGGGATAGTCTCGCACCAGTCTTCCGAA
>DNWZ01000179.1 GCA_003506095.1 Planctomycetaceae bacterium
CGGTTGGTTTGATACCAAGAATCATTGGCCATTCCAAAAAAGGAGAGAAGCGGAGGACCGTATGCTACAGCACCGCCAAAAACGCTTCAACAGAAAGCAACAGTTGCGATTCTTGCGGCCCATGTCGCCAATCGCACTGAGCCGAAACGCTGCAGTCCAGATGTTTTGACCCAGCTGAAATTGGACTTTACTATTGATAGAGTTGTTCTATCGGCCACAGTAGGCTCGCGGAGCGAGCCAACGCTCACTCAGGGCAAGTACCTACTGCCACTTCTTGGCATCAACATGCAACTCGGTGGCACGGTTTAAGCCCGGCTTAGACTTCCCAGCCTTTGCGATAGGGAGGCTTGATAAGGGCTTGAGCTTCTGGGGTGCTCGCCTTCAACGTCGTTGAATCCCAGTCAAACGCGCCGGCGCGATAGCCCACGTTCCCCAGCAAGACAGCTTCAGTCAACGGTCCCGAATAACTGAAATCGCACGATGCCTTTTCTCCGCCCCTGCACGCATTTAACCATTCGGTATGAAATCCGGGCGAACGGGGAATCGTGGGCGAAGGCGTCTTGAAATCGACGAACTGGTCAGTAGGCAGCAATTGCACGGTTTCAAAACCGGCGACGAGCATTCCCTGAGTGCCGATGAAAAGATTGTTGCCTTTTGGTTTGATGATTCCCAACTCCGCCAAGATCGGAGGCGTTCCGTGGTACCAGTGCAGTTGCACTGCCCGTCGATCGTCCGTCGCGGGAAAGTCCATGGTCGTGTGCATCGACTTGGGCGTTCGCTGGGCGTCAACTTCGGGGCCATTTCCGGTGACCCGCGTGGGATAGGTTAAGCCCAGTGCCCAGAAAGGAATGTCTAAGATATGGCAGCCCCAATTTCCCGCTTCGCCGGTACCAAAATCCCACCAGAAACGCCAGTTATAAGGACAATAATCCTTGGCATAAGGGCGTTCTGCGGCCGGGCCGAGCCATAAGTCCCAGTTCAGCGATTCAGGCGGAGTGGGGAACTCCTTGGGCATCGCAGGCATACCGCGTTGGCCGCCAACCCAGGAGTGGACTTCCTTTACTTCGCCAATCGCTCCGGCGCGAATGATCTCCACCGCATCGCGAATGCTCTTGAGCGTATGACGCTGCACGCCTAGTTGAGTTGCAACGTTTTTTTCCGCAGCCAATCGCGTCAGTTCGCGAACTTCCCAAACGCTGTGCCCCATCGGCTTTTCCAAATAAACATGCTTTCCCAACGAGATGGCCAGATGGGCTGGATGGAAGTGCGTGTGATCGGGAGTGCTGATTACCACAGCGTCGATCTCCTTTTCCATGCGATCGAACATCTCGCGGAAGTCTTGAAATCTACGCGCCTGGGGAAAACGGTCAAAGGCATCTCCCGCGCGAACCGAGTCGACGTCGCACAGCGCGACAACGTTCTCTTTCGACATCGCATTCAGGTTCCCCTTCCCTTGGCCACCGACGCCGATGACTGCAACGTTTAACTTGTCGGAAGTCTTCGGCTTCTGCGCCGATGCGACCGCGCAAAGGTTGATACTCGCTCCCAAAGCGAGTGTGCTCTTGATCGCAGTACGACGGGAAATTGCGGTAGACATACGCGCAGTCCTCAAAATGAAGATTGAATGAGACAAACGAAGCGGAGAGATCTTAACGTGGGTTATGACTTCGCTATAGATTATAGTCGATTCGAGACGATCGAGCGGTTACAGTGATTTCAGAAAACGAATCAGTGCATCGCGATCGGCAGCGGGCATCGCAACGAACGCTTCGCGCGCTGCGGTCGCTTCGCCGCCGTGCCACAAGATCGCTTCGGCAAGTGTGCGTGCGCGACCGTCGTGCAAGTAGGCCTCTCCTTGGCTGACTGCTGCTGTCAAACCGATTCCCCACAAAGGCGGTGTGCGCCACTCGGCACCGGTGGCTCCGGGTTCACCGAGTGAATCCGCAAGTTCCGGTCCCATGTCGTGCAGTAACATATCGGTATAGGGCTGGATTTTTTGGCGACGCAGTTCGGCCAGCGGATGATAGCGACTGGTTGTCATGCTGGGGACGTGACATTTCGCACAATGGGCAGAGTGAAATAAAGCTTCGCCGCGAAGCGCCGTTTCGTCAGTAAGATCGCGTCTAGCGGGCACGCCCAAAGTCGCAACGTATCGATACAGGTTGTCTAAGTCGGAGTCTGAAAGCTCTGAATCTCCGTTGTCAACACTACCATCAGGCTTTGGGAAAACGTTCGTCAAAACCCCCATGTCGCTGTTCAGCGCGCCGGCAATTTGATGCGAAAGCCGCGGTTGACTCGCCTTGTATCCAAAACGCCCCACGCGAACTTGACCCGTTTAAGGATCACAAACCAATCGCAACCGTCCAGAAATCCCATCCTGATCAGCGTCGTCAGGATCCGCGAGCGCCGCGATGGTATCTTCGTCAATCGCTTCGAGCAGTCCCAAACCTACCAGTTGAGGTGTTAGGCGAACCGAAAAGAAATCGGCAGCGACATCAAACTGATACAACGGCTTAACCAATTCATAGCTGGTGCCGTCTGCATAAGCACCTTTGGTGAATTCAAAATTACTTATATATGCCGAAGTTTCTGGTTGTCCCGTTACGGACTGCGGTTGGATGGCGGTCCCAAGCAACGCATGAGGTGTTCCCGCTTTGTCGCTTCCAACTTTAATGACACTTTGCAACATCGGTTTGCCGATCTCAGGCGGCAGGGCGCGTCCGTTGTTCGCATGACAAGCGACACAACTGCTGGCGATGAACTGGGGGCCCGTTTTACCAATGTGCTCTTCATAGATCGGGTTCCCCTTTTCGGAGTGATTCCCGGTGGCGAAGTCGGTGTGATGCAAACGCCGTCCCAGCATAAACTTCGCGGCGTTTTCAGGTGCGATGTTCGAGGCTAGTTGCTTGAAACGCGCGAGCGGCTCCTGTGAGTATTGGTAAGGCAAGGTCGTGCCGCCTCCCAACCACGCCGATTCAGGTAATGGCTGGGCGTCAAGTTTTTCTCCAACACCGTGCCAAGGCACAATCCCCTTTCCCACAACATACAAAAATGTGGTGCCGTAATAGTTCTTGCGGCCATGCTGTGGCGATACCAAAAAAGGACTGAATTCAAACTCCATGCAGTCACCGATACGTAATTCTCGGCGCTCGGAAGAATTGTGCTTAATCGTCGTAGTATAGCGATTAGGCGCGACTTCGTTGGCGACCGTGTTGTGATGGTATTCGGCAACGGTATTGATGCCGCGAAAAAAGCAGCGAAAGTTGGGTTTATTCAGCGGGGAATCCGAGGTGATATTGATCACAATTTCCTTGCCACCCTTTGCGACACGGTCAACGAACTCCAGACCGACGGTTCGCTCTTCCCAGTACCAAGCCAGATAATAATCATAGGCGCCAGGTTCACGTGCATGGCGATCACGAACTCGGTCGCCGAACCGAGTGATCAAGGCATCTTCGGTTTCAATGGCCATCTCAGGCTCAAGCAACGTATCCTGGTCAAACAACGGTTCATAGTCGCGGGCATTCGTCAACGCATCCGCTGTAAATGCTGGCAGTGATAATATGCCCGCGATTAGCGCAAGCGATATCGAGGCTGTGAAAACCTGTAATCTCAAAACGGTATTCATAAACAACTCTCACGAAAAGATTGAAAAGCGATTTGCGGAATGATTGACGGTTAAGGTTTTCCGGCCACATACAAGTCTCGGATCTCATTCGCGGATAACACGCGAGCGATGATGGCGAACTCGTCCATGGCACCTGACAAGTTGCGTAAATTTGATCCATTGCTGTTGCCTATATCGGCAGGCCCGATTCGCATGGCGGGTGGTTGGAACGATGCGCCACTGCCGATCAGTTCTCCATTGCCATAATGTTTGACGGTGGTGCCATCAAAGGTTGTAACCAGCATCAGCCACTGGCCGTATCTTTCGGGAGTGACGAACCGGCTGCTGTTGACGGCTTCCCAATCCGCTTTCGTCCGACCCAGATCGCGTGCGATGGCTAAACGCAATTCACCCTGGTGAGAAAGTTCCCAATGAAGTGAGCCCGGAACATCGTCGTCGGCACTCAACAGCGATTGCAACCCTTGTCGCAGGTCGTGAACGCGAACCCACGCGATCAGCGTCACTTCGGGAAGCGGATTTTCAACTCGAAGCCGAATTCGGTCCCCTTCACCGCGAAACTGGACCGCTTGTTTCTGTGGCCAACGCCCCAGAGTCCATTCGCAACCAACGGTGCGGCCTTGTGTGCCGTCGGGCGAACCCACAACTTGATTGATGATTGTATTTTGCTGGGGATCCGGATCGTCGAATCGATAATGGACGACCGTATCGACATCTTCGCTTAAGTCGCGACTCGCTTCGAGCCATTTCGTTCGCTGGGTTTCGGCCCCGAGTGCTTCACGTCTTGCTAACTGCGTCTCGTTAAGAAATGCGGTGTCATTTGTCGGAATTTCCTTCCAATCCTTTTCGCTCGTTTGCCGCGCCAGCCCGTCGCCGCTTTCGAGAAATCGAGTCGGCTGGGTCGCTTGATTGGATTTCAGTTCAACCTTTCCTTTAAAAACGTGCACCTCTGCCTCGGTTGCTGCGACATAGACACCGAAGTCGGTGCCGTGGTCGATCAAACGAAATTGGGGCGTTTGAACGCTAAACCCTGACGCTTGCGGTGGAACATGCGCATGGATCCGACCGCTGTGAAGCGTTAATTCGGAAACGGATACAAGACTTGCTTCCACGGGCCCCTCAAGGATGACTCGTGCACCGTTGTAGAATTCTAAAAGAACTGCGCCAGAAACCAGGTTCAGCTTTTCTGCTGTTAGCACAGCGCCAACTGTTCGCATCGGTGTGTTCGCTTTCGCAGTTGAATCGTGGTTCCAAACTGCATTGACAGACCGTGAGAGAACAGCGACACCTTGAGAACTTATTTCGACTGTCGAACGTGCCCAGAACCAGGCTGCGATCACCACAACGGCTGCAGCGCAGGCTATTGCCCATTGAATAGTTTGGGGAATCCTTCGGGCATTCTGTGTTGACTGTATGGTTAATCGAGGAACATCCTGCTGTGTCTGGTGCTGTTTCAGGGCTGTCCAATCGGCGAGTCCCGCATCGATATCGACGAACTGGAACCATAATTGGCGTGCGCTAGAGTTCTTTGCCAGGATTGCTTCCAGGCGTTCATGCTCGGCTGGCGTAATGATCCCGTCGACCATCTGGCCAAAGAGAAAATAGAGCTCTTCGTGATCGATTGACGGTGTCATCGTTCGGCCCCTTCCAACAGGCGCCGCTGGACACACTCGGCAAGCAACCGACGAATGATCGTCAGCTTGTTGTAAAGAGTTTGCGGGGCGCGACCGAGCTGTTTTGCCAACATCGCCATGCTGCCCTCGCCCATATAAGCCGCTTTGACCAATTGCTGGCGCGGTTCATCCAACAATTCTAGGCAGCGATCCAGAGCGTCCAGTCGCCGTTCGTGCTGTGCCAGATCGATTAGCCGTTCATCGGCTAGAGTCTTCAACAGCGATTCGTTGAAGTGCAACCGTGAGCGGTTGGCGACCCTTTGGAAGTTGCGGGATTCGTAGAAGGCGACGGTGCTGGCCCAGGCGAGGAAATCAGTCCCGATCTGAAATGTGTCAAAGCGTTGCCACATGGTGACGCTGGCCCGCTGGAGCACATCTTCAGCATCGTGACGATTTCCCAGCAACGATATCAAATAAGCAAGCAATGGCCGGTGAGCGGCATTGAGATGCCTGACGAAATGCTGATTTCGGTCGTCTTCGCTAAGTTCGGATTGCGTCATATCAAAGTAGGTACGCCCGAGCGAAAGTTTACCGATAAATCGTTGCCGAATTTCAAGAAATGTCGCTCACACGCCTTGATAAAGCGACAGGGCACTGTTGAAAGCGGCAAAATTATCCGATGTCTGAACAGAACCTCTAGCGACCATGCGGTTGACCACTTTTGCCTACGCTCTTGATTCTTCACGCCTGCTCAAAAAGCGGTATTACCGATTCGATAAGATCGCCAGTCTTTAAAATCGAAATGCCACCACTCATATTCATAAACCGAAAACTCCTCCGATTCCATCGTCCGCCTCAGTAAGTCTCGGTACCATCGCTGGCGAGACGTTCCGCCCGGATAAAGCGGAAATGAACGCGGCGAAAACTCGTCGTAGCCGGCGACCATTTCGATCGGCTGGCCAGTCGCCAGATCGTATAACGTCAAGTCGACCGCGCAACCGCGATTGTGTCGCGAACCGTTTGCCGGATTCGCCACGAAATCTTTCATCTCGCCAGGCGTTGCGTCCCAAAACATTTTGGTGACGAACCAAGGGCGATACGCGTCGTGAATCAACAAGCCCAGCCCGCGTGACTTCAATTTCGCGGATGCACGCGCGACCGCTTCGGCTGCTGGTCGCTGCATCAGCGCCTTCGATTCGTTGTAGAACACCGAACCGGTAAAATTATTGGTCGTCGCGTATCGGATGTCCAAGCGGATCGTCGGATCGA
>DNWZ01000478.1 GCA_003506095.1 Planctomycetaceae bacterium
TGCAAGCAAGATCATGCCAGGGAAGACGGCTAAAATCCAGGTCCCTGATGGTCAGATTGAGATTCTACAAGAGATTCCTGTGGCGCGGACTGCCACACTGCGCCCAGAATATCCTGTTGCGTCGCGGATGGTGGATTGAGTACATCCAGCGGTAACCGTCCGATGTTGTCATCGCCCCGCAACCGCTCANNATACAGCCCTTCGATCAAAGATCGCTTAACGCACCCCGCAACAATCGTTCGGCGTTCTGCCGTGCGTGAATTGTTTCACTTCCGTCCTGCCTTCAGTGGTGGCTTGATCGCAGCGGTTTTGCCGTTGGTCGTCGATCCTGACGAACAAACCCGCCATTGGGCTTGCGAATCGCTCGATCGCGTGCTGAAGCCGGAGATCAGCGAACTGCCGGAGCTGATTGAAACGCTGCGGGGGACCAATGACGGCGAAATCGAGTACTGGACCGCGACCATGATCGGTCGGCTCGGGCCCGATGCGGCTTCGGCCACTGGCGTACTTGCCACGGTGTTGCTCGATTCGTCCTGTTTGGCAGCCCGCGAACGAGCCGCATGGGCAATTTCGCAGATCGGTCCGGCGGCACGTTCGGCGGTGAACTCGCTGCGCCAAATCGGCAACGATGATCCGCCAAGGTTGAGACGGTTGGCTGAATCGGCACTTGCGGTCGTCAGCGGAAAAGCGGCTTAGAACAGCATTGTTCAACCGATCCTAACTTCTGGACACGCAAGGAATGCGTGGAAGATGGGATCGCGGTGGGAATCGCAGCAAGGTTGATTCGGCAAGGAGGCCGGTCGATGTTGTTACTTCGTGGACTTCGACTGCTGGTCGGACAAGTATCGCCAGTCCGATTCATCGGGCCGTCGGCGACATTCGTCGGCTTGGTCGCTTTGGCGTTTGCAGCCTTCACCGGGAAACTCGATTTTTCGAAGCTTGACCTGCCGAAGTCGATGGAGGATGTCGCTGCACTGACGAGTGCTGCGGGCAATGCTCCGGCCGTCCAGCCCGTAGGTTTGGATCGCAACGCACCTCGCGCCAGCGATCGAATCCGAATCGCGACCTTTAACATCCAGCGATTTGGCGAGAAGAAATCTGGCGATGCGGAAGTGATGCGCAACATCGCATTGATCGTGGCAAACTTTGACTTCGTCGCGATTCAAGAAGTGCAATCGCCTCAAGCGATGCCGATCGCTCGTTTGGTGGATCTGATCAATCGCAGCGGTGGTCGGTACGACGCGTCGGTCAGTGAGCCTATCGGGCGAACTAGCTATCGCGAACAGTATGCTTTTGTGTGGGATGCGACGCGAATCCGCATGGTACCCGATTCAGCTTATGTCGTTCGCGATGATTCCGACCGGATGCATCGTCCGCCCATGGTCGGCTCTTTTGAAACTCGCATCGTTCCCGTTCCAGGGCGACAACCGTTCCGATTCACCGTAATCAATGCACACACCGATCCAGGTGAAGTTTCGCCGCGTGGTGAGTCCAACGAGATGAATGTGTTGGATGACGTGTTCATTCGTGTCCGCGAATACGAATATCAAACCCGCGGCATCATGAATGTTTTGCTGGTGGGTGACTTGAATGTCAGCACCGCAAACCTCGGTGAATTGGGGCAAATACCCGGTATGATTTCGGTTGTCGGGACCACGCCGACCAACACGGCTGGCACCAAAACATACGACCACATCTTGATGGATCGAACGATCACGACGGGATACACCGGTGTTTTTGGAGTAATCGATTTCCAGCGAGATTACGGCTTAACTGCCGAACAGGCATTGCGGGTCAGCGATCACCGCCCCGTGTGGGCCGAGTTTTCTGCTTATGAAATGCCACCGATGTCAGCCGCCAATCGCGGTGCGGCGGTTCGATAACTTTTGCGCGTTTGCGCGAAATCAGCAGCGAAACGACGGGGTATCGATCGTGCCCCGAGAATCTTGGCTCTGGGCGACACATAAGGCGTCACCGGGGTAGAATGGGATTTTGCCACTGATGGTAAATATCTTTCCCCGATCATTTCCGCCGAGCCGGAAAGGGGCATTCGCCCTTTTCAAACAGAGCCCAGCCATGAGCCACATAACTTTCAAATCGCATCGTCGGCAATTTTTGCAACATACTATTGTGGCAACTGCAGTGGGGATGACGGCCAGTCGTTTGCTCGCTGACGACGAAACCTCAACCGCCCCAGCGGATACCCCATCGCCATGGCTGCTGGGTTGTTTCACTCGTCCCTTTGCCGAGTTCACTTATGAACAAACGGTGCAAGCGATCGCCGCGGCTGGTTTTGCCGCCGTCGGTCTGATGTCAGTTCGTCTGAGCGATGCGAACGTAACGCTGGCCGATGCGAACGATTCGCAAGTTGCGGAGATTCGTGACCAAGCCGCCAAGCACAAGCTTTCGATCGCCGCAACCTACTATGGCGGCCCGCCAGTGGATCGATCGGTTTCCGGCGGCATCGAGGCCTTGCGTCGATTGATCGACAATTGTCATCAAGCAAAGTGCGCGACGATTCTGATGGGCGGCACGACCAACGAACAATTGATGGACGCCTATTATGATGCCGTCGCAGCTTGTTGTGATTATGCCGCCCAGAAACAGGTCGCATTGGTCTTGAAACCGCATGGCGGACTCAATGCAACGGGCCCACAATGCCGACAAATCGTCGCTCGAGTTAATCATCCCGCCTTTCGATTGTGGTATGACCCAGGAAATATCTTCTACTATTCCGAAGGTCAACTCGATCCGATAAACGATGTCTCAACGGTTGACGGATTGGTCACGGGGATGTGTGTGAAAGATTTTCTGCCACCCCAAGACGTCGCGATCAATCCTGGTACGGGGCGAGTCGATTTTCCGAAATTGATGACACGACTGAAGACTGGTGGGTTTGTCAGCGGCCCGTTGATCGTCGAAACGTTAAAGCCTGGCGATCTGGAAACGACAAAAGCGAATGCTGTTGCCGCATATAAGTTTTTGTCGGAATTGGTAAGGTTGTAGTTCCACCATGAGGCGGCGTGGGCGAAGCGTGCCTAACGCCATGAGGCTAATTGCGTGGAATGCGGGCGAGTACCTCGTCGACCAATTGACGCGTCGCGGGATTGTCGAGCGGTTCGCTGGGGTCACGATGCGCGAATGGCAGCGTGATATGGTCTGCGACGCCTGACAACTTTGTCGATTTCACAGAGACGACCCCATCGCCCAATCCTTGAATCCACTCGTCACGATCAGCCACGGCCAGCACCTTGCGCAGCCCCGGCGCCGCATCGGGATTTTGAGCGATTAATCTTCCGATCATCAATTGTCCCAGCCCGCGCGCCAGTGCCGGGATCGGCGCCTTCTTTCCCGCGATGATGCTGTATTTGATGTTTGGATTTCGCTGGTAGCCGTTCAATCGCACCAGCAGTTCCGATTCCGGTGAAAGGTCCTTCTTGGCGTTGCCTAAAAACAGATCGAGCGTGTTGTTGAGCAACCCTAAAGATTCTTCGTCGACGATCGTCTTAAGCTCTGCGGCTTGAAAGGTTTGCAACAGATCTTGCACATCGGTACCGCTGAGCGCGGCAAGCGAAGAACCATGGTTGGGTGGCGCGACCATGATCAGGTCGCTGATGTTTCTGATTTGACATTGGGGGCTTTCGACCACACAGCGAGCAACCACGCCGCCCATCGAGTGCGTGACAAGCACGATATCACGGTTGGGCAAACGGTCGGCTTCAGCGGTCAAGACGGTGGCTAAGCGAGTAGCGACGCGATCGGCCCCCAGTTGGCTGTCGTAGCGAAACATCGCGACCGGAATCTTGGCGTTTCGCAGCGACAACCGGATCGCCGACATCGTGTCGTCGCCGGCCAGCATGCCGGGCACCAACAAAACTGCGGGCGGCAGTTTCACGAACGGTACATCACTCGCACCGCTTGCCGCAGGCTTCTTGGCTGGCGGGTTGTCGCTCAATACCGTCCAATTCTCAAGCGGAACTAAAATCCCCTCGCCTCCGACGGCCCAAACCGTACCCGGCAAACCAACTGTCACCGTAATAACCAAGACCGCGGCAATGCAGACAAACCGTAATTTAAACATCAATGATTGCTCCGAGAATTATCCCAGCGAAAGTTTTGGGTTGCAGCCCGCGTATTCGTCGCCTACGCAGCTTGTTGTTCGCAAGAGATATCTTCGCCTAGCGGGCTGGTCATGCACAAGCCTTGGGACGGATTGCGGGCCTTGATTCAAAGGGTATCAGCCCCTTTCACAGATGATGCCCCGACACGATCGTCCCCTGTAATCTTAACCGACTGATTCCAATGACCGCCTTCGCCCACCCAGAACCGACCACCATGCAACCCTTTCAATGCACCTGTGGAAACCTGTTGTTCTTCAACAGTACCCAGTGTGTGAAATGCGGCAATCACGTCGGAATGTGTCCCGGGTGTTGGTCGGTTGTCGCGCCGAAGAAGCAGTCCGACGGCAGGTTGCAATGCCCGCACCATCATTGCGGAATGTGGCTAACCCCTTGCCATAACTACGTTGTCGAAAAGGTTTGCAACCAATATGTCAATGCGGAGCATTCGGGCACCGATGCGTTGTGCGAGTCGTGTGCGATGACGGTGTTGATCCCCGATTTGACGATTTCGGAAAATCGCCAACGCTGGCGCGAGCTTGAAAATGCCAAACGCCGAGTCCTTTATACAGTTCGCAAGCTCGGTTACCCGTTGCAACCGGGCGATACCAATATCGTCTTGTCGTTTACCTTCGAAGCCGATGTGGTGACGCGAGTGCAGACCGGGCATTCGGCCGGACGCATCACCATCTCGTTACGCGAAGCCGATACGGTGGAACGCGAAAAAACGAGAGTGCAGTTTGGCGAACCGCAGCGAACGTTGGTCGGCCACTTTCGCCACGAACTGGGCCACTATATTTGGGACCGTTTGGTCAGCGGCCGCGATGAGAATCAGTTCCGCCAATTGTTTGGTGACGAACGTTCGCCAACTTATGAGGAAGCGTTGGCAAGGCATCACAGTCAAGGACCGATCGATAATTGGCAGGGGGCATTCATTTCGGCTTATGCGACAATGCATCCGTGGGAAGATTTTGCGGAAACTTTCGGTGCCTATTTGGATATGGTTTCGGTAATTCACACCGCCCAGCGATTCGACCTGGTCGAGAATCCATTGCCGTCGCTGGGCAAAACGCTGAAGGAATACCAACGGATCGGCCTAATCGCCAATGAATGGAATCGGGACATGGGATTACTCGATCTGGTGCCCGAAATCTTCAGTCCTCGCGTTGTCCAGAAGATGGAGTATGTCGATTCGCTGCGCCAGCGATGAGCTCTACCCTCAGTGTACTCGCTGGCCCGGTTGGCCGCCTTCGTCGACGCCCAACAGGAACACTTCGGCGCCGCCTGGGCCTGCGGCGGTGACCATTCCTTCGCTCAAACCGAATCGCATTTTTCGTGGTGCAAGATTAGCAACCATCACGACCAATCGACCGACCAAGGCTTCGGGCTGATAAGCGGCTTTGATGCCAGCGAAAACTTGACGACGTTCGTCGCCACCGAGACTGAGCGTCAGCTTTAGCAGCTTGTTGGCTTCGGGCACATGTTCAGCGGCGATGATGCGCGCGATTCGCAAATCGACCTTAGCAAAGTCATCGATCGAAATCTCCGCTGCTAATGGTTCCGCCTTCAGCGGTTCATCCGAATCGTTCCAAACTGGTGCGGGTGCTGAAATCGTTTCGGCGGCTTCCACTCGACTGTCTTCGATCATCTTTTGTAAATCCTCAATTTGTACTCGGTCCATCATCCGCTTGAATGCGTTGACAGGTTTGCCTAACAGCGGCGTTTGGCTCTGTTGCCAATGGTCGATCGGATCGCCCAGTAATTCGGCGCAATGGTTCGCAAGTCGCGGCAAAACGGGGGCAAGGTAAATGCTCAATTGGCGAAACAGGTTCAACGCCACGGTACAGACGTCGCGTAATTGGTCGATCTTATCAGGATCCTTTTTCAGGTCCCAAGGTCGTGCGTGTTCGACATAAGGATTGGCGGCATCGGCCAGTTCCATGATCCGACGCATCGCACGCGAATAATCGCCTGTCTCATAAGCTTCCGAAATCTCTTCACCTGCTGCCGCGGCATTCGCGAACAAACCACCATCATCGGGATACGTTTGCGACAGTCCGGTACCGCTGGCAAACTTGCCGACACGGCTGGCCAAGTTCACCACTTTGCCGATCAAGTCGCTGTTGATCTTGTCGACAAACTCTTCAGGCCCAAGGTCAAGGTCCTCGATCCGAGCTGTCAGTTTGGTCGCATAGAAATATCTTAAGAATGACGGATCGGCATGCTTCAAGTAAGTTTCCGCGGCGACCAATGTCCCGGTCGACTTGCTCATCTTTTCGCCGCCGACGTTCAAGAATCCATGAATATGGACTTTCGTGGGCAACGAGAAGCCAGCGGTCTTTAGCATTCCTGGCCAGAACAATGTATGAAAGTAGGTGATGTCTTTGCCGATGAAATGGTGCACTTCGCATTCATCCGACTGCCACCAATCGGCCAGATTTTCGCCGTTGGCATTGCACCACTGCAACGTGCTGGCGATGTAACCGATCGGGGCATCAAACCAGACGTACCAGTAATTGCCGGGCGCGTCGGGAATTTCGAATCCGAAGTAGGGTGCCGGACGGCTGACGTCCCAGTCACGCAGTTCCTTTGCCAGAAACTGCCCCTTCAGATAATTCGCCGTTTCGGCCTGCAGTGCGTTGCCGCTTTCGATCCACTGAGCAAGAAAATCGTGCAATTTTTCGAGCTCAACAAATAGGTGCAACGCTTCTTTGACGATCGGCGTTGCGCCGCTGAGCGTGCTTTTGGGATCGATCAGATCGATCGGGCTGTAGGTGGCACCACACGCCCCGCAGTTGTCGCCAGGTTGATCGGCACGACCGCAAATGGGACAGGTTCCACGCACAAAACGATCAGCCAAGAACGTCTTCGCATCGGGGTCATACAATTGGGCAACTGGCCGCTCAGCGATCAATCCGGACTGGCGCATCGATGCCCAAAACTGATAACAAAGCTGACGATTTTCGTCGCTGTGGGTGCTGCC
>DNWZ01000440.1 GCA_003506095.1 Planctomycetaceae bacterium
CCGATTTGAAATCTGGTCGTTCATAAGGTTTGCCAATATTGCTTATGGTATGAACAGAAGTTCGCTCGAGTTCAACAGCAATCTACAAAACGCGGCGAGTCCATGCTGGTCAACATAATCACGAAATTTTTCGTGTTCAGCCGCCGACAGCGAACGCTGATACACACGCTGGGTCGCTTCGACGATTTGTTGGTCGATGTCGTTCGATTGGTCGATGATCTGTTGGGCCATCGATTGGCTGTGAAACAATACAAAGTTGTTATTGAATAATGATAGCGCTTGCAGCGGCGAGATCGAATTGCTGCGATTTGGAGTCAGCAGCCCAAGGTCGGGAAAATCGAGCGCTGACATCAGCGGGTCGGGAATCCCACGCCAAACGTAACGATAGACACTGCGACGACTGGACTCCGGCGACGCCCAATCGTAAGCGGCATAATCGAGTTTGGGTGTGAGTTGTGCGCCGGGCGATTGATGAAAATGTTGGATCGCGGGTCCGCCCATCGTTAGGTCGATGCGTCCTGATGCGGCGAGTACAAGGTCACGATAAGAATCGGCATCGATTCGTTGGTGGTTTTGTCGCCACAGCAACCGGTTATCCGCATCGATCGCGACACCATCATCCCGATGCTGGGACGATTGACGATACGTTTTGCTGGTGACGATCATCCTGTGCAGTTTCTTGAGTGAACCTGCGGCATCGTCGCGAAACCAAATGGCTAACCAATCGATCAATTCGGGATGCGAAACCGCGCCGCCCATGCGTCCGAAATCGTTGGGCGTATCACATAATCCACGGCCAAAGTGATAATGCCAAACGCGATTGACTGCGCTGCGCCAGGTGAGCACATTGTCGCGATGCGCGATCCAGTCGGCGAGCGCAGCGCGTCGAGCCGACTCGCTTTGCGACACGGTGTCTGTGAATCGTGACGGCAAGTGCGTCAGGGCCGATAGGGCGCCCGGCGGAACCTGATCTTTAGGTTTATTGATGTCGCCACGTTGCAGCAAGTGGACAATTTTTGGCGACGGAATGCTGGCGGGCTGAGTTTTTCCGCCACCCAAGGGAATGCCGACCGAAGACGCTGCGGCATAGACAGTCGCTTGTTCGGGTAATTGGCTAAGCTGCGTCTGGGCGGCGAGTTTTACAACGTGACCGGCGATGGCGATGGATTGTGCTTGCGTCCGTTGCGAAGGTTCGATTTGTAACGCTTGCTCGACATCCTGTGGCAACGCAATGATTTTCGTCGTAGGGCTGTCGGTAACAGACAAACGAAACGCGCCGATCAAATGTGAACCGCCATGCAATTGCTTCAGCGCGACGGTCAGCGAAGAACCGGCCGGCAGGTCGATCGGTTGAGTAAACTGAAAGATGGCGTGATGCGGTTGGCCGACGACTGGGTGAATGCCCCAAGCGGTTTTTGCATCCCCATCGATGGCGCGATGCACACCCCAACCCGCTTGATCAAAGTCCGCGGTCGCTTGTGAGACTGCGACCGTCTTGCCGGAGTTCTCGCCTGGCATAAACGCGGTCACGACCACTTCTGACAAGTGCAAGTTACCATTGCTGCAGCGTCCCGGACCCTTCATCGGTAACGAGTCGTGCGGCAAAACGTCCAACCGCAGCGCGGTGATCCGTGGAAGCGATGCGGTTGCGTTGATCACATACGTATCTGTTTCTGGCGACGGTCCACTGACCAGGATTGCTCCGTCATCCTGGCGGGTCAGCGTCGCACCTTCGATCGAAACGAAGGATTGTAAGTCGACCGGTTTCCACGATGCGCCCGAGCCATAATCGGCGGTCCATTTCGCGACCAATTCTTGGCAGTCTGGTGATTGCAATGCAGCGGTATCATCACGATTCGCCGCGTCGATCATTGCGACTAAGCGACGACGCAGGGCGGCAACGTTTGCATCAGCATCATAGCGAACATCACCCTTGACGATCCCCGAAAAGACCGCTTGCAACGCGAAGTAATCTTCTTGTGAGATCGGATCAAACTTATGAGCATGACAACGGGCACAGTTTGCCGTCGAACTAACAAAAGCGGCCATGGTCTGTGTCAGCAGATCATCGCGGGCGAGGTAATCGAACGTCACCGGACCGGTGATGTAAGTGCTGTGGTCATAAGTCCCTGCACCAAGAAAACCGAGTGCCGCCGTGAGATGATTCGACTCGGGTTCAAAGTGGTCCACGGCCAATTGTTGTCGAATGAACGTTGACCAGGGCAAATCATCATTGAGTGCATGGATCACATAATCACGATACGGCCAAGCGTGATCGCGTCCGACATCGTGTTCGTATCCATGGGAATCGGCGAAGTGGATCGTGTCGAACCAATGGCGTGCCCAACGTTCACCATAATGTTGGGAAGCGAGTAATTGATCGACCAGTTGCAGGTAAGCCGTTTCGCTGGGGTTCGCTTCAAAGCGTGCGACTTCGTCAGGCGATGGTGGCAAGCCGATAAGGTCGAAATAGAGTCGCCGCATCAACGCTCGCGGTGTCGCGTCCGGTGATGGCGCCAGGTGAGCGTCCGCGAGTTTCAACCCGATGAATGCATCGATCGGATGCGAGGTTGCGTCGCCTGTCGAAGTCGCCATTTTTGGAATCGGCACAGCGACCAACGGCTTCAGCGACCACCAGGGATCGTCATCGTTATCGAACGGCGCGACAACACGATCATCAAATGCCCCCTGTCGCACCCATTGCACCAATACATCGATCTCAGCGGCGGCGAGTTTTTCGTCTGGCATCTTCAGATCGCCATCACGATGCTCGATCGCGCGGATCAGCAGACTTTCATCGGGCTTACCAGGCACGATCGCTGGGCCCCGTTCGCCGCCGGCGACCCACCCGCTTTTCCAATCGAGTGCCAGGCCGTTTTCCACCTGGCCGGATGCATGCGAATGGCAACCATAGCAATGTTGCCGCAAGATCGGTTCGACCTGTTGGTGAAAGAAGTCCGCCTGGTCATCGGCCAAGGCACTTCCTGAAACAGAAAGAGCGATCGCAATTAGAATGACTCGCGAGAACGCGGTTGCGTTTTCCACATTCATTTCAATGCCGGGTGTTTATAAACGCCAATCCGAAACAGGTTTTCACAGCGCCGCGTCTGGCCGTGCACTTAACCATGATAGCTGAATGCCGCTTAGGTTGTGCGTTGCCGAGAGTGAAAAGGTGTGTCCAACTTTTGGTGTCCCAAACATTTGCGGAACCGTCCCAACTTGATGTGGCCAGGCGAGAGCCATCGGTTTCGAAGGTGATCGCGACTCCCTATCCCAGATGACAACCTGTCCTGATTCGCCGGGATTCTCCTACCCCGCAGTAACATTCTCGGATCATCATGGTGATCGATAAGTGACGCGTTTAGGTGTTCACGCTTAGATACGAGCAGCCGACAATAGAATCGTTTAGGTATGGATGCTGTGTTTTTAACGCGGTCGAGGAAGATGAATACCAATTGCGTCAAGAATGATTACTTGTCTATTTGGTTGAGTTGGTCTCGCGTAGCGTCAAGTATTTCGGCTGTGATTGTGTGCCCACCATCGAATGGTTGCCAGTTAGTTGCGATCCCCTTTCGCGTCAACATTTCATTCAATCGCTTTGAATCCTCGAACGGCAACACACTATCGGCCTTGCCATGGGCCAACAGAACCTGGATGTTGGTGGCCAAGTTCATGGATGTCGCATCGACCATTAAAGCAGGCGAGTATAGCAAGAGATGTCGAATTGCTAGGCTTGGGTCAGACAGCAACATCGTTGAAATGGTTGCACCTTGGGAAAATCCACCGATCGCGATTTCCGCGTTCGGATAAGTGCGTGAAGCGAATCGCACGAGAGAAGCGATCGCTGAACGCGCGGCTTCCATCTCTTGCTCCGTCGTTGCCCACGCAAGACCACCGCCATCGAGTGACACCGGAGCCGCGGGAAAGACAAAGGACCGCGATTCTCCGCCGATGTATTCTGCAAGTGGAACAAGATCTGCCTCCGTGGCCCCATAGCCATGAAGCAGCACAACAATTTGGTTTGCCTCGTCCAATGGCGCGCCTGAAGACTGGATTCGCAGACCGCCCCATGACGAATCGGTTGTCTCCGCAACGGCCGTCAACGGTTGATTGTCAGTCGCCACGACGGATGAGTCTGGTTTTTTTGAACAGCCGATTGCAGCTAGAAACGCGAGGAAAATCAGTGAGTATCGCACGAAAGGACCTCTTGAACGGAAACGGCCGTAAATTGTTGAGTAAATACGCGTCAGCCAGTCACTTAAACTGAGCGAGTTGCCAATGGGCTCTCATGGCTCCATGGCAAGGTCCTGCGACCGCCTACGCCATGCTCGAGCGGTCGCCCAAACAGCAAGGGTAAGTGTGAATGCTGTTATCAAGAACAGCAAGATCCAAGGTGGGCTGCTTTCTGATCGGTAGATGATTTCTGCGTCCAACCCTTGGGTGTTGAAGCTTTGTATTAAAGAATCGACCAATCGTTGATGTTTTTCCGTCGGGCTAGAGATGTACATCTCCGCGATCTCGATTCGGATCGCATTGGATTCCGGCATCGCCATGATGAAAATATGTGGATTTTCTCCCGCAACGATATCGTTTAAAAACAACCCATCCTTATCGCTTTTGGTGATTTTAAATCCAAGGCCAGCAGACACCTCCTCGACGATGCGAACAGCTATCGATTCTTCGAATTGCAAAGGTTCTGATGCGATGAGCGATCTTTCCCGAACGACAATATAAGTATGCGAAATAGCATCACATCCGGCAATCGTTGCGAACGCAAAGAACAATAAAACGTTCCTCACGAAAGCAACCGGAGGGCGTTCACCACAATATGGCTGCCTTTCAAAGACTTGAAACAGAGAGGACAATGTGCGGGATTTCGTCACCTTTGAAGGCTCCGATCATTATAGGCATTTGGATTCAGTGCCTTCATCGGGATTGGTTGCGGTGGGGCGCTACGTGCGTCGACACCTAGCCAGCGATGCACAGTTTGTTGGATCCGACGCAAGTGTGTACCACCCTGCGGCGCACGAAAATTGCGTGGGATCGGCTTCGTCTGTTCGAAGATATTCTCAAGAGGCCATTTGGCTAGGCTCCGTGAGGACAGCGTGACATGACGCTTTCCAAACGGAGCCTAAATTTTTTTTTCAGGTTTCTTAGACGCGATCGAGATAGCGGTTGATCAGCGCTTCGAGCATTTCTTGGCG
>DNWZ01000824.1 GCA_003506095.1 Planctomycetaceae bacterium
CACCATCATCTTCCGCCACCTGACCGTCGATGACCTCAAGCTGGTGATCGACTTCGAAATGTCAAAGGTTCGCGAACGCTTGATGGACCGCGGGTTGGCGCTGGAATTGACCGACGAAGCGAAGGAGTTCTTGATCAAGACAGGCAGCAACCTCGACTACGGTGCACGCCCGCTGCGTCGCGCACTGGAAAGCCGTATCGAAGATCCGCTCAGCGAAGAATNNATCAAGAACGACGAAGGCAAGATCACTCGACTCGACTTCAAAGGTGAGTTCCGAGGTCGTGCCGGTGAACCTGAAACGGTTGCCGCATCGAGCGATTCGTCATCGACCTGATCAACACTGATCAAGTCGAACAAACAGCAAGGTTAAAACAGCAACGTCCCCGGCTAAACCCCGGGGACGTTTTTCATTTTTACTTCAAGTCGATTCACGTCGCATGGTTGTCTGGGCGACAACAGCGGTTAATGGCAACTTAAGGAATTGAGGGACCCAACCAACGGTGCTCGGATCAATACTCACCTTCACGGTCACATTGCCACCAGGCGGAATCGAGGCCAGGACTTCGGGATGAATCGTGATCGCCGCATGCTCCAGATTCATTAACTGCAACTCTTCGCGTACCTTTGCATAAATACCTTCCGATGTAGACATCGGCAAACTCCCGGCTCGCGCTCCAATGCGGCTCGCTTGGGTCAGTGCGTTTTTAATCATCATCACTGAGCCGATTTCTATCATTCCGAAGGTAATTAAAAACATCACGGGGGCAATCAGTGCAAACTCAACCGCGGCGACACCACGGCGACACGACCGTTGCTTGCGATCATACGGGCGAGTTGGAATAGCTCTAACCATAAATGGCTCTTCAAAAAATCAGTTAAAAAACAGTCTTGAATTACTCGACAAGCATCACCGGCGCATACAGCGTGCTGGTCGTTTGCGACGCATCTTTATTGACAACCGAACAACGGGCAATCATTGGTGCCGGCTGGATAATCACTCTCTTCTGGTTCATGGCGCCAGTCAGCTTTACATCTAAAATTCTTACACCTTCGAAGCGGACAATCTTATACCAAGCGGTATTTCCATTTCCCGAGACGGTCACAAATATTGGGATGATCCTTTTTTGGCCGATGATGGCGGCCAAGTCGTCTTTGACCGCAGCACTGATTCCGGTATCACCATTGAGCAACAGTTCTCCATTTGCGTCAAGAAGAAGCGGTTTGCCGAGATCGATCATATCTTGCCGCGAGATGCCATGGATGACCTGACGGCGGATATCTGCCGTACTATTATTCGATGAACCAATGTCGACCGTGCCCCGGTTTCCTGGCGATCCGGTTCCTTGCGGGTAGAGATTGCACTCGTGGTACCCATCACTGCCCAGCGATACGTTCGTTCCGAAGCATTGGAAGGTGTCCGACGTCTCACCGTTTGTCATATCCATCCATGTTTCCAGGTCCAAAGCGAACGGAAGGATCTGAAGATTTTGCTGTTCGAAACTCGGCAAATAGAATCCGGTAATTGTTGAGATCAGGGCAGCCGTTGCTGTGGATTGCAATTCCTGTCTTTCCCGTCCGTGAAACGATGAAAAGAACAGTGGAACCTCGCCATTGACCGCCGCTTGCCTCCGAAGATTGACCCGCACTGCGTTGAGGTCCGCTACGCGGTTTGTGAGTGAAAAACCGCTAGAGCCAAACGAAAACGATCCGAGTTGCAAATCGCCTAAAATCCCACTTAAAGTCGGTGATTGGTTAGCAATCTGATTTTCAGCCGCCACTTTCGAAGATGTTTGTTGGGCATTGGTAGTCGTTTCCCCCAACGTTCGCATCCTGACTTTATCGTCAAACAGCTGCCAACAAGCGGCCAGTGCAGTCGCATCCGCCGACCGCTGCAGTTCATCGCGAGCGATCGAAATGCGACTAAAATCCAGCATCACCGCCGATACGACCAACAGCGCCGAGATCAGAAACAGGGAGAGAACAATCGTGACTCCGCGACGTCGCTGATGGGGATGAATTGAATCTGATAAGATTCGGTCAACGCCCATTTTTCGTAGCGGCAGCCCTCCGCAGGCCCCCCACTTGACAGCCAGATCGGCAATCAAGGGCGACGACTTAATAAACGCGGATGATTGGATGTTTCCCATCACGACCCCTTGAAAACGAAACGTCATAGAGAATTAAATGGATCAGTACCAGCGGATTAGCAATCAATGTTTTAGCGACCAGCATTGACCAGGACTTCGCTCACCTTTCCATCGGTGTAGTAAGCCCTCGATTTCTTTAAAAGTACTGAACGGACTCGGTTGGCACCAAAACCGATGTCCATGGATTCGACGGAATGCAATGGAGAATAGTTCTGGAGCGATTGGATCGAATTGGCCGGCATTTTTAAAATATATTCTGGCCCGCCAAAGTTTCCCCAGTGGGTTCCAGTGCCGTCTTTAATCGCAAAGAGAAGGCTTCCGTCAATCACTGCCATAGCGCTAGTCCAACGTATCTGTTCTCCGTCGGCGGACAAAGGGTCGCGGAACGTACTGCGGGCTTCATCGTATGCCAAATCATTGCGGATCGCCGTGACCATGAATCCGCCCCCATTAAAACCTTCGCGTGCAGCATGGTTGATCTGCAATTGAAAATAGATGTCCGCTTGAGTTTTGTCGGGCGTCAGATAAAAGCTTAGCTGTGGAGAATGAATCAATGGCTTGGGCTCAGTAACCGAAAGTTCCCAGTCTTCTTCGATCATGTACACATATGGCTCTGCCGAACGACCAGTCGGTGCCCTCACTGCAGCGATGCCTAGGAAGGCGATAAAACAAGAAGCCGCTGCGCATAATCTTCTACCAAAACAAAATCGCCAGAGTTTCTCTGTGCAGACCCCAGCGATAGGCCTATTGAGATGAGCTGCATTCATGGCCGTGCTTAGTGAACAAAAGAGTAGTGGGAAAAGGACCGGGCAGTTTTCTCATCGGATCCATGCCGACAATAAGAACCCTATCTCACGATTCCGCCGTTCGCAGAGATTTTTCGCGGACTTCACTGATAATCGGTTTCCAGTAAACGGGTATTGGCAATTGCTGAGTCGCCAGGCCTGCGAATCAAAATTCGCTGTAAAAGCCGATGTTTGCAATCGAAAACGCTTCGCGTCTTGCTTCATCCCTGGTGCTAGGATCTGAAACAAGCGTCGCAATTAAAGCTGAAGAGCAACATTTGAAGCCACCCAGAGCTACATTTATCACCCATCACTTTTGGTGCCACCCACCACCCATTACATTTGGTGCCACCCATAAAATACGTGCGACCCATTGCATAGCCACTCGCCTTATCGCAGTACGCCCTGCGAACGATGCAGGCACCGCAGA
>DNWZ01000473.1:0-470 GCA_003506095.1 Planctomycetaceae bacterium
CGAAGATCAAAATCCGGGCGGCTATTCCGCGATCACTTCAGAATTGAAACTAGCGGCTGATTGGGGCAAGTATTGGAATCGACCGATTCACTTGGGCGAGTTCGGGGCGTATATGAAAGCGTCGCCAAAGGATCGTGCGCAGTATTATCGGTTTGTCAGTTCCGAAGCGACTCGGCTTGGCATGGGATGGTGTATCTGGGACTGGAAGGCGGGTTTTGCTTATTGGAATCGGACTCGGAATGATGCCCATGCGGGACTGCGAGACGCTTTGTTTCCTTAGGAACCGTTCGGAATTAACTTCGTCATTTGCATTGAGCAAGAGAGTCGGAACCCGACGGGTCAGATTTGAGGTTGCACGTTTTGCTCAGTTCAGTAGCCCGGAGGGCGGTACAAAAACTGCCGTCGGCGTAAGCCGACGGTTAGGTTGGATCACGCTCGATAGCCCGGAGAGGCTGTGAAAAAATCGGTTT
>DNWZ01000473.1:577-2820 GCA_003506095.1 Planctomycetaceae bacterium
GGCCATGCACATCGGTCAAGCGGAAGTCGCGACCGGCATAACGATAGGTCAATTTCTCGTGATCGAATCCTAATAGGTGCAGCATCGTCGCATGCAAGTCATGCACGCTGACCGGATTTTCTTCGGCACGAAAACCGAGCTCGTCGGTCGCGCCATAAACCGTACCGCCTTTGATGCCGCCTCCCGCCATCCAAACGGTGAACCCGTAATGATTATGATCGCGACCTTGTTTGGCTGAACCGTCGCCGCCGAGTTCAACTGTTGGCGTGCGGCCGAACTCACCGCCCCACAATACCAACGTATCTTCTAGCATGCCGCGTTGTTTCAGGTCGGTCAGTAGCGCCGCGATCGGTGGGTCGAGTTCACCGGCCAAACGACGATGGTTTGCTTCGATGTTGTCGTGATTGTCCCAAGGCTGGCCGGCACCGTGCCAAAGTTGCACATAGCGGACGCCACGTTCGAGCAATCGTCGTGCGATCAGCGTTTGCCGACCGTGAACGCCGGAGCCGTACATGTCCAGCGTCGCCTGCGTCTCGTCCTTTAGATCGAACGCCTCGCGCGCATCCTGCTGCATGCGAAACGCCAGTTCATAAGAATGGATTCTCGCATCAAGTCGCTCGTCAAGATGTTGGTCGCTGTGCCGCTGGTTCCAACGGTTCAGCAGATCGAGTTGACGACGCTGCGCTGATGCCGAAATGTGTGGATGTTCGATGTTCTCGATCAATTTGCTGAGCGATTGATGGCGTGAATCGATGTAAGTGCCTTGGTAAGCGCCGGGCAGGAAAGCCGCTTGCCAATTTTCGGCATCTTTGATCGGCAGCCCTCCGGGACACATCGAAATGAAACCCGGCAGGTTTTGATTCTCGGTACCCATACCATACAACACCCATGCACCGACGCTTGGCCGGGGTTGAGCCGAGTCGCCACAGTTCATCAGCATCAGCGACGGCTCGTGGTTGGGAACTTGAGCGTATGCGGATCGGATCACGGCGATATCGTCGATATGCTGGGCCGTGCGAGAAAAGATTTCGCTGACCTCAATTCCCGATTCGCCATACTTTTGAAACTTGAACGGCGAGGGAAAGGCCGCGCCGGTTTTTCTCTCCGTCGTCAGGTTTGTCGCCAAGGCCTGGCCGGCGTACTTGGCCAGCGCTGGTTTATGGTCAAACGTATCGACGTGCGATGGTCCGCCGTTGAGGAAGAAATGGATCACACGTTTCGCACGACCGGGAAAATGTGGACTTCGCGCGGCGATCGGTTGTGATTGTGATATCGAGTCGCTGGCCGAGACCAGCGCCCCTTCGTCTCGCAATAATTGCATCAAGCCTAACGTACCGAGCCCCATGCCGGCGTGGCTGAGCATTTGGCGACGCGAAATCGCGGACGGATTGTTATAAGAACCAAACATCCTGCCACCTACGGAACAAAAAGAAACTCGTTCGTACCGATCAACACCTGTGCCAACTGTTGCCAAGCATCCAATTGCTCTGGCGGATCACCTTCGAAATCTTCCAACGAATCCCAAACGCCGCTCTTCGTCGCGTCTTGATCCTGATTCGGCTGACCGACTTCGATCAACTTGGATCGCCATAAGAATTGGTCGTAACCCAGTCCATCGCCAATGTCGACGATAAAGTCGATCGTATCGCCTTTGCTGACACTCAGCGTCTCGACGTTCAAGTCAGCCATGGACTGATGAACGTTTGCTTGAGCGACGATGCGTGGCGTACTGCCAGATCCGACAATGAATGCACGGACACCGTCGCCTTGTGGCGGTTCATGGACAAAGCTTGACTCAATCTTGACGACCATTTCACGCGGTGCGGTCCATCGCCGGATGGCCGCATGTTCGCGAGTGTTTCCCGGATGGCCGCCTTTGGCGTCAAGTTGCACCCAGCCGAGCTTGCCATCCGGATACGTAGCACTTCCTTGCCACGATTGCCCGGTAAAGTGTGGCAACAGATTGAATTGCCCAATCGACCCGTCGTCGTTCATCGCACCATAACCATAGCTCCATTGCTGGGCCGTGGCCTTGGTGACGACAGCTTGATCGGGTCGGGCATCGGATACAAACGCGATCGCATCGGCCAATTCGTCAGCCGTAGGTTTGCGCAGCAACACCATCTGAAACAGTTTTGAGACACGTTCGCTGGCGTCTTCAAGATCGTTGGTCGCATCCGCTAGGGTGCGAGCTTGCTGCAGCGTCCACGGATGATTGAGAAAAAAGAGCGACTGTTGTGGCG
>DNWZ01000821.1 GCA_003506095.1 Planctomycetaceae bacterium
TTCGATCTAGGTAGTGTACGGGGAGATTGGTGTCATTCCGGTCGGCCATTCGGTTTCGGCCGGAGTAGAAACCCGTCTTAACATTTCCCGAGAAGTGCGGACCCGCATGCTAGGTGGTGTGGGGAGGGCGCTCGGAGACGTGCATCCTTACCCGATTCGCCTATGACTGAGCCTCATACACGGTAACGATTCCGTAGAAATCCCGCCAAGCCAACAAAATCCGGGAACACAGTGTACTCGGTAATTCCTGCATTCTCGAGGAACTTCAGAGCACCGGGAATCGCTGCATCCGGTACGTCAACGCGACGAAAGTATTTTGGGCACAATTCTTCTATGCTATCGTTTGTTGCATGGAACGTGAAAAAGCCGCTTTGCGCTCGTACCCGCTCCGAAGTCCAAGGAATCTGAATAAAGATAGGCTTTGAATATGGCCATGCGGCGCGATCATCAACACGCACGAAACAATCGTGGTAGTCTGGTAGCTTATCCAAGCCCGGCATCATGATTCTCGGTTGCTTTGACGCGCCGTTACTTTTGTTAAGTCGAAAAGCGTTGACAATCCACAAACTTGGTGATATCGGTTGATCACGTACAGCAAAGAACAGGGCCACGCCCAGCGATTCGGTCCAATCAAGAAGTCGAGTTGGAATTCCATAGTGCTGGAAGAATGCTAGACGCTCCCACGAAGTGGCATCTCGCGGAAGTAAGTTGTTAGCACGAGCAAAGCATTCGTGAAACAAATTGTGTTCAGCATCCGGGTGAGGAGTTTTGCGGAGGAGCGACGGAACTAAACGGTAATGTCCGTTGGAATGCCCGCGAAAGAATGCCCCGCTGCGACTGCATTTGATTTCTTCACGCTTCCGGTCAACTTCGGCTATGAAGGCTAGAAACTCAGCATCCACGATACGCTTCCTCTATTGGCTAACGACCAAAATCACGTGGTTGCGGCCAAGTAACTCTACCATCAGGAAACGCGCGACCCGCAACTCACGTGCATTTTTTTGTTATTCGGACGATCCACACAAAGCGGACCACAAACGCTTCAAGTCTACACCAACACCCGCAAAGTTTGGTTCGAGTATTAACGAGTTCGCCAACGCACCACCTCTGCCGCGTTTCTGTTCTTCCGCGACTTGGAAGTCACGAAGGCGTTGCCCGTTTTTGATGTCCTCAAAGATCTTTTCAAGCATCAATAGAACGTCCGTGGGCTGCTTGCAGGTGTCACGTAGCCGAATGAAGACGATTTCATCCTGAGGAATTGGTTCACCTTCGCAGCGTTGCTCATTCCTCGAGAGGAAATAGTTTGGATGTATCGTCGTAATCATTAATGCAGGAAGCATTTCCTTGGGTTTCTTTCCATTGATGCCATCAAAGGATAGAAGTTCCGAGTAGAAATGACTTTCGCCAACGCCTTGAATTACCACGGCGTCGTTTTTTGACGCGAACTCGGCGATCCGATCAAAATTCTGTCGAAGGGTATTTCCAATTGGTTCATCCCAATTGTAATAGTCCAAGACATACAGATAGAAACTTCGAGAGACGGACTCTGGGATTTCAGCGAGCGAGTGAATTTTCAATCCCATTGTGGTCTGTTCCTTGTCCGAATGACGAAAAGCGATTTATCGTCTCGTCGCGGAGCGATGAGCGATAAATCGTTGTTGAACTGAGCCGCGGAGCCGCGGCCGGGTCAGCTTGGGTTTTGTANNTTGCTACGCCCACCGAGTGTACCGCTCCGCCGGCTGGGTTGCCAGCATTTCCTGGCATCAAGAGCAACCCGTTTTGCCCGCCGAAGACATTCAGACTCCCCTTTCGCACCGTGAACTCGGCTCGCTGCCTCCCGAAATGCGAATTCGAGCAGCTACGGCGTGGACCGACAGCAAGATCCAGAAAGGCGTTGACGGCCATTGGGGGGCAACCTGGCCAATGTCTCGCACCGGCGCCCCAAGCACCTGGACCGCGAAATGATGATCTTGTGGCTGCAGCAGCGGCAGGCCGCTGGTCAGAGAGTGCGGTGGACCGTGGTCTGCCTGAAAAACCGGGACTACGCCTCGGCGATTCGCCGGGTGTTTCGAAGTTGGCGAGACGCGATCGACGCGGCGGGGGGGCGGGAAGCCCCGTAGCGGAGTTACCAAGGTCGATTAATCATTTGTGAAGAGTGAGTACTGATCTGCACCAAGATTGCCGCTTGGACAAGCGATTCGAGGGATCGGGCTGCGAAGACACCGAGCTACTCCGACGTACCCCGTGGCGACAGCTGCCGAACTGCTGTTTCATATTTGGAATGCCAGGGCATCAAAGGAGCGGTTCGAGCGTAATGGGCAGTTACTATTCGGAGTCACGTCAAAAGCCGTTGGACTAGATTTGAAAAAGCTCGGCCAGGTGGCATGTTGAGCCAAGAATACCTACAATCCAATCTCGTCGTTTAAACCTCCCGAATGAAAAATGGCATGCAAATCCTATGTCCCAACCCGCAGACATTCTAGCTTCACACAAATCAAGCAAAAGTCAATCTGAACCAACTTCCGCCATTGTTCAGATAGAAATGGACGTCTATTACAAACCCGACGGAGGAGTGAAGATAACCTGCATTTATGACAACGTTGCTGACTCCGGTTCGCAGTTCTGTATTACTTGGCTTCGCCCCGAACAAGCCGTTGAGCTGGGCGTTCAGCTGATTAAAACGGCTGCAATTCTGCCCGGTGAATTGGCAAAGATTCACGAAAGTCGGGCTGAGAAAGCCAGGCGACGGCAGTTAGCAAGGAATGAGAAAAACAACACTCGGCAATCCCCCCGAGCGTAAGCCTGAAGTCTTCATTCCAAACTTTCAATCGCGTTTGACATGGTCGTATAGAATCACGATCCGGGTTTTCTTGATGAAGCGTAAGACGGGATGGCGGCATGTACTCACTCACAGGAGACCACCTGGAGTGTATGCCGAGCATTTTGGGGACTGTCGGCTAGAGAATCGCAAATCCTGCCAGTATCTGATTGAGGCGGTGGACGCGAAATATGCTGGCCGGCCCGCTGCCTCCAAAGGCAACCACGGAGACCGCAGCCGTCTAAATGTTTACACCGACCCGTGAACGGTTACCGCTAGCCCACTCAATTCAGTCGCCTTTACTCCCGAATACGCTAAACAGCCAGTCTTTCTCGGATTCGTATATGAACATTGCAGACTTAACCTCATTGCCAACTGACAATCTATACAAGTTCATGGCCCTGTCGGGTCTACTCATATTAGTTGCTTCCGTAGCGTTTGCGGTTCACCATTCCCTCCACTTGCAACGTCGATTCTTCGAAGTCAAACGTCGAGCCACGGTGCAGGAAGCTAAAATAAAGATATCTAAAGACAAATTGGAGCTGGCCAAGAAGCTCCACGCGGAAGCTAGGCTAGTCAAGTCTGTTGGTTCGACGGAAATTTCAGAGCCAGGCTTTGAGTCTCTTCTAGTCTCAAGCGGTGAAATATTGAACACAACCTCTGCAGATATCGCCCAGCTAGGCATATCAGGCGCTGAACTTAACGCCGACTGTAGTGAGCTAACTTCTCTCGCCGCCTTTCAGCAGAAGTTAAATTTGATCGCTTATGTTGGAGGCGCGACTGGCCTTATCCTGCTCGGATGCGGGATATTCCTTTGGTACACAAAAGTGCAGATCTTACTTGATCAAGCCCTTGCAATTCAGTCGGCGGCACAATTGTAGCTGGGATTGCAGTAAAAATACTCTAGGCGAAGCCCCGCGCCTCTAACAATTACGCGACAGTGAACGGCCTTGATCCTGGGACTACATGCTAGTGAAATTATTGATTTCAGCACGTTGGATCAACTTGACAGCGAAAAGATTGAATACCAACTGTCTAGGCTTGCCTAGGAAAAGGCCACACCAGGGCTTCCGTCCTGGTTTCGATCCACATAACCCGCCAGTCAAATCTTTTTCGTTCGGGTACTGAACTGCTACTGGGAAGCCAACCCCCGTTTTCCAAACTGCTATAGGGAAGGCAACAACTGATAACCAGCGGGTCAAGAGACTTTGAGACTGGTGAGATTTTGGTCGAAATGGGTCCTGGCCAACCGGAAATCGGTGCTGGCGGGTGGGGTCTGGCGGGGTCTCTGCAACGCAATTTAGCCGGAAAGAATTGGCATAAAGTGTTGCAGCACAACGCGTTATGTCGCCGAGTCTAGGGTCGGCTTTTTGGCGATAACCTGCGGGTCGGTTGGGTTCGCTANNGGACGCGAACGCTGACTGCGGGGTTATGGGCGGCGGTTGGTCGGCAGGGGGTGAGGTTGCCTGAGCTTGCCTCAGGTGAATGCTTCTCCTCGGTCTGGGGCGGGGGGAGTAAACTAACGGGTTGAATTGGCTGACGGGGACGAGCGGAGGCTGGGGTGCGTGCGGGTCTCGACGGGGTGATTGGTGTGGTGTCGATGGATCGCTGTTTGCGGGTGACACCTTCTGGGCAATTGATTTTTTCCGAAGCGTTCAGTTCAGCCATTGGAAGGGCGTGGATCTCTACAGATGCCCAAGCTCGGCCCCTCACCCCCGACCCCTTCTCCCCAAACAAGTTTGGGGCGAGGGG
>DNWZ01000511.1 GCA_003506095.1 Planctomycetaceae bacterium
AAAGGGTTTCGAACAGGCTGTAGGCGCCGTATACGGTTCGGTCTTCGGTAACCGGCGAAAGACCTGAACTGTCGATAACGATCGAAGGGCGATAGATAGTGGGCGACTGCCAGGATGACTCAGAACGTACCAAGTTTTCAGCCTGGCACTTGCTGTGTTCGTAATCGTTCGCGAACTGCTGGCCGCAATCATGATCGGCTTCAAAAACACGACCGCTTCGCAAACCGCAGACGTAAGCGGTCGAAACATAATGAAAGTCATCGATTCCTGCGTCGCGACAGACCTTGATTAGGTTTGCTGTGCCGAGAACATTTGTACGATACGGTTCGCCACTGCTGGATTCCGAGGCCGGTCGAAAGCTGAGCGACGCTGCGGAATGAATCACAGAGTTTACATGACCAGCAATCCAGTTAAGTGATTCGGGATCAAGCCCCAGCGAGTCGCTGGTCAAGTCGCCGCAAAGCACGGTTGGACGGGCCAGCGGTCTGCCCGGGCATGACTCAAACCGCGACAGCAGCGTTTCGATTCGTCCGCTCGCGGAAATCGTAGTCCGCCTATCCGGATCGCGACTGCGTTGAACGGAGTCGCGCGCCAACACCGCCACCGATACGCCGCTGGCAAGCAACTTTGCCATCAGTTGTGATCCCACCATACCGGTTGCGCCGGTCAGCAGAACAACATTTCGTTGGGGTTGGCCGTTGGGGGACATGGATGCTGAAACAGCGGTTGTAGATGGGGTCAAGGTATCCGGAAGCAAAGCATCCTAGTACACGGTTGATTGAATACCAGTCTTTGCGTTGTTGCGTTTTTGTCATACCGATACCGTCGGCAGAAAGAATGCGGTCGTAAGGATTTGGCGGATTTTATCGCATATGCCGATGGCGAGCAGATCGTTTGGAATCGGTTATTCGAGGACAACTGCGATGCTTTGCCGCTCAATGACGTCACGTTGTCCAGCGAAAAATTTGAATCAGTGGCTTTCAACCATCCAGCGTCGAACTACCCTGTGACGGTTGCCCGTATTCGAAACGCAATCAGGTAGTGTCGTGATGGTTGTCGCGTTGCAGGAAAACCGAAATGGTTTCAAGGCATTTTGTAAATGATCACAATTCCCAAATCGCCTGATGGGCCACTGCGATGCCTGTTGATTCAGCCTCGATTTGAGTCGACAAACTACTGGAACTTCGTGGAAAGCGCCCGTGCAATTGGCGCTAAGGCTACGGCGCCACCCTTGGGGTTGCTGACGGTCGCGGCACTGCTTCCCCAACAATGGCAGTTTGAAGTCGTCGATTTGAATGTCGGCCCGATGCGTGAGGAATCATGGCAAAGCGCAGACGTGATTTGCACCGGCGGAATGCTGCCGCAGCAACCTGGAATCCTCGAATTGATTGCACGAGCCCGACGCGATGGAAAGTACATTGCTGTGGGAGGCCCCGATCCAACCAGTCAGCCGGATATCTATGTCCATGCTGACGTTGTGGTCGTCGGCGAAGGAGAAAGTACCATTCCGCTGTGGATCGAATCTTGGCGAAATGGTCAGCCGAAAGGGCGTTTCGAGGATGATGTCAAGCCTGACGTAACAAAGACGCCGATCCCCCGTTTCGATCTCATATCGTTTGATGATTACCTGCATGTCGGCGTGCAATCATCCCGTGGATGTCCTTATAATTGCGAGTTTTGCGACATTATTGAACTGTTCGGCCGCAGACCGCGGGTGAAATCGCCTGAACAATTCGTGGCCGAATTGCAACGATTGTATGACCTGGGGTATCGCGGATGGGTCGATTTTACTGACGATAATTTCATCGGAAACCGAAAGCTGATCAAACCACTACTGGTTGCGTTATGTGAATGGAATCGCCAGCACAAATATCCATTTGTGTTCTCCACCGAGGCGAGTATCAATCTAGCCGATGACGATGAATTGCTCGAATTAATGCGAGAAGCTCAGTTCCGCTATGTTTTCCTAGGAATCGAGTCGCCTGACGAAGAGACATTGATTCACACCCAAAAACGGATCAACACTGTTCAGCCGATCATCGATCGGGTGCGGAAGATTTACGACAATGGGATTTCGATTGCGGCTGGTTTGATCATCGGGTTCGATAGCGACAAGCCGCGAACGGACGGACCTATGATCCGGTTCATTCAGGAGAGCGGCATCGCCCTGTCCATGGTCGGGCTGTTGAGTGCCCTGCCCAATACACAGCTTACACGCCGCCTTGCACGAGAACGGCGGTTGATCGATTCGAACCACCAATGGCTCAGCGATGGAAATCCGCATTACGAACTGCGAAGCAACGAGTCGCGAGATCAAACGATCGGCGGATTGAACTTCGTGACCATGCGTGACCGCGTTGAAATCTATACAGATTTGCGAACAATCATCAAGGAGGTCTATTCTCCGAGAGCCTTCATGGATCGGGTGATCGACACGACGAGGCGGATCAAGATTCGCAACAAGCACATTCCCAACGGATGGGAGTTTCGTCGTATGTTGCGAGGGTTTCTAACGGTCTTTCGGCGAATGGTCATGGATCCGCGAACTCGCTGGCTGTATTTGCGCAACTTCCTGCAGGCAGCGATTTTGGGGCCGACACGATTCGAGTACGCCCACAACATCATGGGCTCGTTCTTGCATTTCGACGCTCAGACGGAAAAGATGCTCAAAGCGTTGGATGAGTCGATCGAATTCGCAGAGCGCCATGCGACTTACCCTCGCTCGGTTGCCCAGATGCCTGAAATCGTGATGAAATCGACCCCGCTGCCAATCGCAATGCCAGGTGCACAGGAATGCGAAAGCATCTGATCTTTAGGGCAAGGTTATCGCGCAGGCTTTCTATGGCCATTGCCCCGATGCCCCCCTGCGTTGTCAAATCGTCACAATCAGACTGCATTTCAGGAGCAACAATAGACAGGCATTACTTTATGCTTGACCGATCTGCGTAGTCCAAAGACAGTGTCTTTAGCGGAGATACGGATTTCAAAAGCTGGCGTTTTTATTGCTACCTAGCGTTCTTAGCGTCACCTCGGTTTTTAATCGAGAGCATTCGAAATCCAAAAACGGCCCGACTACATTTCGTAAATACGCTTTCAACTAAGATCCATGAATCGCGAAATTACTTCGACCGGTACTGATCGGCAGTTCAATTTGAATGACCAAGAGCTATCGATTGATATTCTTCAGGTTCTCAGTCGCCAGCGATGGCTAATCGTTTTCTGTTCTTTGATGGGCATGGCTGCCGGTGTTCTCTATTCGATCCAGTCAACCGTTTGGTACAGATCGACAGCCGCGATTTTGGTGAACTCGAAGAACGCAGGGCTCGAGTCCAATGCTACCAATGTCGTTGAAGAGGATATTCTCGCCAACCACATGCAGATGCTTCGCAGTAGGAAAATCGTCGAGGGCGCGTTGACGAAAGATGGCTTAATGGACTTAGCCTCGATTCAACCCCTGCTAACACCAGCAAAAGGAGAGGACGCTGCGGACTACGTAATCAGCCAACTAGAAATTGTCAAAGGCGGTGCCGGCGCTGCGAAATCCGCAAGAAGTCTGAGCTTAGCATTTGCTCATACCGATCCAGAGGAATCTCGCAAAATTCTTGAGTCGGTATTAGTCGAATACCAAAACTATATCGCTGGCCAACTCGAATCGGTTATGTCCAAGGCAAACGAATACATCACTCATGCCAAAGACGAAGTAGAGTCGGAATTGCGAAACGCAGAACAAGATTACTTAACCGCCCGAAAAGCGGCTCCTATGTTGTTTCAAGGCGAAGGTAGCAGCAACGTTTATCAAGACAAGTACAGGCGAGTCGAGGAAGAATTATTGAATGTCGATATTGAAGAATCGTCTTTGAAGACACGCCTGGAGAGAGTTCGCGAAACGTTGGGTGATATGGATCTTGATGGTCCATTGTCAGAGCACCTTGATAAACTGGCGCTGATCGACAGTGAGAGTATGCAGCGGTTAGGCTTGTATGCTAGCCTTCAGGTTAACGCAGCAAGTACCGCTGATTTCCAAGCGACTCAGCCCGCACGGATAGCCGAAGCTCAAACGCAGTACAATAACGTGCTGCAGTTGATGAGCGAAAAGCAGCGATTAACGACCGTGTTTGGGCCAAGTCATCCGAAAGTGAAGGACATCCAGGACCAGATTGACCTCGTAAAAAACTTTTTGGATGAGAAAAAAGACGGGACATCCGTAGGCGCAGGGGCGGGGATGCTGAGCCCCGAGGCGTTACTGAAAGCTTACGTTGGTTTTCTAGAGCACGACTTGGCAACGCTTACTCAACGCAAGCGAGAACTGACCATTTTGGCGGGAAACGCGGAGTCTCAAGCAAAGACGTTGATTGACTATGAGCTCCAAGACATGGTGCTTCGCAAGAAAATCGAACGCCAAGAAAAACTTTTTGACGGTGTCGTCCAGCAGTTAAGGGAACTTGACACAGCAAGCGGGTTGAGCGGGTACGTTTACGAACTTTTAGAAACACCTCGTCCGGGCATTCGGTCCTGGCCCAAATTATCGATCTGTGCTTTGGGTGGATTGATGCTCGGGCTTTTCGGTGGCTTATTCTTATCCATCGCGAACGATTTGCGGGACAGTCGGTTTCATTCTGCAGTGGAATTCGAACAATTCATAGGACTACGAACTTTAGGCCGAATCGGTAAGGTCAACTCGATGCGACAAGGCGTGAAGGGTCTCATCGCAACCGAATTGACGCCTGACGCTGAGGCCATTCGCATGATGCGAACGCTTTTATTGATGGATGTAAAGTCGAAAAAGCTTCAAACCATCGCCATGACAAGTCCGATGCAGGGTGACGGTAAATCCACTGTCATTTCCAACCTTGCTGTGTCTTTTTCGCAATTGGGCATGTCGGTACTCGTCATGGACTGTGACCTGCGACGTCCAAGCATTCACAACTTCTTCAGCGTTAAACGCGAAAATGGCCTGGTTGATGTGCTGGCAGATGAACTGGAACCGATGGAGGCAATTCGCGATACAGACGTTGAAAACGTTCACGTTTTGCCTGCTGGGGCTCCGACATCGACGCCAGCTGAACTGTTGCAGTCGCCAAGGTTTGACCAACTACTGGAGATATTAAAAGAAAAGTACGATGTGGTGCTGTTGGACTTGCCGCCAGTACTTGCGGTTTCGGACCCGTTGGTAGTTGCGCCAAAGGTCTCTGGGGTAGTCGTTGTCTTTAGAGCGGTGACAGCAAGGAAGAGCGAGGTCGCAAACACGCTTCGCCGTTTGTCATCAGCGGGTGCCGTTACTGTAGGTAGTGTTCTGAATACTTTGGGGGCTCAAAAAGAATTCAGTTCTGACGGTGGCTATTACGGCTATTATCGCAGTGGGTACTCCGAAGTCTCCGTGCCGCAGCGCAGTTTGCAAAATGGAGCAATCCCATCTTATAATGGAAGGGTTGGTTCGGTCATTACAACGCGGGCTAGCGATATTGGAAGTCGCGACTAATCTGGCAGGGTTGAACAGACCAGGCCTCGCATGGCAGGTTAAGACCCAAGGCTAAGAGCGGAAGCCGCTTTTGTGATTTCCTCGATCCTCTTCTATCGATGGATATGTTCGTAATGTTGGTTACTCAACAAATGCAGACGGAAGAAGGGTGACGTTCATCCAGTTGAAGAAACCGTATACGAACGAAGAACTTGGCTTGAAGTGCAGCATGACGACGTCTTCATTCTGAATAAGAATACGCTCTTTTTCGTCCTGCATGGCACGATCGAGGTCGACACGAATCGCCAGTTGACGTCCATCGGGTAATTTGCGAAGGATCAAAACACGGGTTGGTTCTTTCAGGTTGCCAACGCGCCCACCGGAAAGCACCGCGCCCGATTGGCCTAGCGGGCCGCCAATCGAACCGGTCGACATTGCAATCGCCTCAAGGACATCAATGTCTTCGTCGCGTGGCAAGGGAATTCGTGCACCTGGTAATAAACCGCCTGTTACAAAGTACTCGTTTCGGCGCGGCACAAAAACGACGTCTCCGTCCTCCAACACCACATCTTCCGCACGGAACGGCAATGGTTGATCTGGGCAGCCGACCAGAGGTATTCGTATCACATTGGATTTCTCAGTGCCAACCATTCCTTGGATGACCATCGTGTTCAGTTGATCGGCATTGATGTATCGATAGTCCGCCGACCCATTATGTCGAATCACCCAAAGTTCGCGTTTCGCGTCAGTGCCCGGCAAACCACCGGTAGACGCGAGCGCATGCAGGACGTCATTTTCGTAAATCGGCAGGTCGATGACTTCGCCAGAACCGCGATGGATTTCTTTGTTAAGACTTGGGTTCGTAATCGCAACAGGCGTTGCAGGTGTATCTTCTCTCAGTACGATCACTCGCTTTACACGAGGGGTTATCAGACCGACGGTGATACGCTCGCGGCCCTTTTGCACCACGCCTTTTTCTACATACAGTGAGCGAATTTTCTCCACCGCCTGCGAAATCGTAAGTCCGTTCAATTGAACCGGTTCCATCAGAGGCAGGTCAACCGTCCCATTGTCAGAAACCCGAATGGGCAAGCCGGTTGATGGGCCAATTTCAGCACCATAAGGTGGATAGTATCGCTGGTTAACAGCCTGGGTTCGGTTTTGAACCGGAGTCTCATCTTCGCCCGGCGGAAACACTCCAAAAACATAAATCGCCAAAGTGTCTCCGGCGCCGATCTTGTGCTCTTGCGGGCGTGGTTGACCCAAGGTTGCAAACGGCAGCGGCGAAAGGTTTTCCTTGGAGCATGAGAAAATAGCCGGATCGAGTCGATTCGCAGGTACGGCATGATGCGACGACGAAACCGATGTACAGCCGATGCAAGCAAGCGCCCATGCCGACGAAAGTAGATAGACAGACCGCACGCAGCAAACTGATTGCTCTCGAAGCATAGAAACACTGATCAAGCTGATCATTTCAGCATCCTTTCCCGACGACCGGGCAAAATCGTGAGGACACTGACGGATGACCGACATGTCCCGAACATCCTTGTAAACTCAAAACAATCAGAACAGGTCGCAAATTGCATACAAGCCGATGGTCATGCATTCGCAAACTCGCTCGCCCCCCGGCAGTACAGCCAGCAAACCAAACCCATTTGATGCGAAGGAGCAGCAGCGGTGGCTCCTTTAGTCGGTCAACAAACACGCGGTCCCAAGTTATTTGATTGCCGTTATCCGCGGAGAAGCCAGGCCGTAATCATCCAACTCAAAAGGCCCCAAATACCTTACGCTTGTGCCTGATTCACTCGATTCCTGCGGAGGCGCGATCAGCGGTGAATCATCTTTTTTCAGCTTTTCTCCTTCAGGCGTCACAACCGGTTCGGGAGCAGGCGTTTGGTTCGATTCATTTCCGTTCTCCCGAACGCCGTCAGTCTGATAGTAGTTGTCCTCGATCAAAAACTCGCCGCCTTCATATACAAAACCGCCACCTGTTGAAATCGCTGGTGGGCAGGAACCGCACGGATTCTGGCAAGTTGCCAAAGGGAATTCGCACGATGACCATAGTTTCAAATAATGGGTCGGTGGATACTGCAAGGAGGATGCGACACCGTCCTGAAAGCCATCGTAGTATGCGAGTCGCCTGCTGTCGCGATCGACGAGAATTTGATCAGGATCCCAGTATTTGCAGGGAGCAACAATCGGCGGACAACCTTTTCCGCCGGTAGCAACATCATAGAATCCGTCCTTCCAGCCAGCCGCATAATCTTTTTCGCAAGCCGGATTTCTGCACTTAGCGCCATGCTGCCGCCATGCCTCGCGTGCCCGTGCACGCTGGGTTTGCTCGTAGTGGTGGTCGGTAAGGGATGCGCACCCCCCCGTGCCGGCCAGCATACAAGCGACCAAAAGTTTCAACGTCCATGACATGGCTCAGCGCTCCTGCCGAAAAAAAACATCCGTGAAGGGGGGATCGTCAATACTAATTGCCAAGCTGCGGTGCAAACTCATGAATACAAAGCAAGAGCGACAATTGCAGCAGTTTAATCACAATCACCCGCAAATCTGAAACGCTGAAGACCGAAGTGGTGCCTTGCCCGAGCCGCTGGGTCCGAACGACCGTTGATCATCGAGAAGTCTCAATATCTCCATTAAGCATGCTATCCCGCAGCGATGCTAACCCCGCAACGATGCCACAATGAAAGTAGACCCAGAACATAAAATCGAAAC
>DNWZ01000383.1 GCA_003506095.1 Planctomycetaceae bacterium
TCGACTCTTCGAGCATCTGACGACGTGAAAGCGAACGCATGGTATTTCCTTTTCGCGGTTGTGTAAGTGAATCGATCGCGGCGATCAGTTAAAGTAAACAGCGGACTATGGATTGTTGCTCAAGAGACTTGCGGGCCTTTGCCATAACGTCTTGCGGCGAGACCGGGGTGCCAGACTGCCGCTTGCTTTCATCGGCAGCTTCCATAAGCTCAAAAATCTCGATCTTTTCCTCAGGCGAGACCGGTTGCGACGCCCGTCCTGTCAGCAGGTCGGCGCCTTCCGTCTGAACGCGAGACACCGATCCGCAACCGGTACCCATCCGCGTAAAGAGTGCTTCAATGCCGTGAACTCCATAAAAAAACCTGTCGGGCGTCCCTTCCTGGTACGAACATGGCCCCCAAGTTTGTGCGCCAACGATCNNTTTGCCAGATCAAAGATCGCAATCACATCAGCCAGCGATCCGGCAGCAGGCCTGTCAATGAACAGCGGCTTACCCGCCTTGATCACCGGCGTCGCTTCCTGCAAATGGATCCGGCCATTGACGCCCTCCAGCAACACGACATCAACCTGCTGCAGTAACGCCGGGATGTTATCCACGATCTCGATTCCCATCGCGCGAACCTGTTCGGTAAACATGGCGACACGGTCCCGGATCGGTGGGAAATCAGTGCCGCCGGGATAAGCTGCGACCACTTTGATACCGGCGAGCTCCCCTTGCAACTTCGGGCCGTTGAAAAATTTGGCAAACGACGGGACATGCGATGTATCCAAACCAATCATACCAACGCGAATCTGCGGGGCCTCCTGCCCCAAAGCAGACAGAGCTTGACAAATCGCAACAACAGCAGACAGAGCGAGCCATTGGGGCATTTTTGGGGTACTCATCAGGTTATCGTGGTCTGAACGTTTTCCACCAGGATACCCGCTGGGCCGACCGCCTACGACCGTCCGTGGCTATGAACCCGAAGAGTCGCGAACTTAGCGAGCCAGAGCTGTTACGATTCGGGTTCTTTCCTTCAAGCCCCGGTAGGGGGTGAGACGCCGTTCGCGCGTTGCTACTGTCCCGTCACGGACGAGACACCGCCCAAGCGTTGGTTGCTTACGAACGCTCTGGGGGCCTATCGGGGGCCCGCTGCGATGCTGGCTTTCCAGCAAACACTGGCCGGTCGCTTGATCATGGACCAGAAACGCACTGCCAAAGCCTTCATGTGCTTGCAACGATCACTTGAACAAAGTGAGTGGATCGTGGCCATACTTGTTTTCATCTGGATCACCTCGCCGCAGGCCCAGCAAGAAAAACTGCACGCATTGTCCAATTCCGGGAAGCAGAAGCAGCGGAAACCAAAATCCAGACATTCCAAGATCATGAAAACGCTTGACGGCAATTGCAAGCTGAGACCAGAAAAACAACAGAAAGACCAACAGCAACATAAGCGAAGTGGTCGAGGACTTCTCCCCAAACACAGATGCTGATGCAATCACACCGAAATATAACGAAACGATCGATCCAAGTAATGCGAACCAATAAACACTTCGTGGTACTCGCCCATGGAATGAAAAACATACATTCATTATGTCAAAATGCGTTTCATCTGGAATGGGCACCGGTTTACGCTGGTCTTCATTTTCTTTTGCGGTGCTTTGCTTCGTCTCCTCATCTGCAGTTCCGCTACTGCATTCACCTGCTGGTGTGTCTTGCGACATCAATTCAGTCAAATCGCTTCGACAACTAGGGCAAGCGGAGTTGTCGCCAACCGCTACGCGAATTTGACAATGAGGGCATATAAGAATTTACATATTTTACCGGTTAATTGCGGTGCCCACTTGCAGGCTGGTAGCCTGGAATGGTTAACCTGATTAAGAATACGTCGACGGACAAAACGTTTCAACCGGAGGCTGCCATTTGGCTTGCAATCAGGAACGACGCGCTCCGCCGCTGGGTCGCACTGGATGGTTCAGGAAGCCGCAGTGCATTGGATTTGCCGTGATTCCGAAATCCAGCAATCGAAGGTTTCCGCTTCCGGACCGCAAGACTCGGCTTGACCATCCCTTGATTAACTTCACGGCTTCGAAGTTTTTCATGTTAACTTGCAATTATATTTTCCAAGCAAACGGACGAGTCGGATTGCTCGCAAGTTGACCGCTTATGTTTTCTTAAGTAGCCTCGCATGCAACATCTTTGGTGTTGCTTCGGTAAATTTCAAGTTCTTGTGCCCCATGCTCGACTTCTTCTTTAACGTTTGGCCAGTCCTCGATTGTCGCGAATCGCAGGAATTGCTCTACCAACAAAGTCGATAAAATAGTTGTCGCAACTTGGAAGTTCGCTTTCAGGTTTTCAGTCCCTAACCTCATGCGAATGATATTCCGCGACATTGCCCAACGGCACAGAGCAAATGTCACCGATTGCAAACAGCAATTGATTATTCCGAATCAATGAAAATCCGAGTCCTGCGCAACACGATCGGTGGATGTGCAGGACATCGTGGGCCGCGAACAATTTGGAAACGGAGGATGCCAAACCAGATCGAAACGACTTACATGCCGCGTGTTGCCGACTGGTCGCCCGAATCACCACTGTTTCATTGTCGATAACCAGTTGCGGGGCCAAGCCGACTAGGCCCTGGTTGAAAACCACTATTGGCTCATTGCCCATGATTTGCGATCACTCCGCTTTCGCAAATCACGAAGGCAGCAATGGCACGACACAAACTAATCGATACGCAGTGGGAATGCATTAAGGATTTGTTTCCTTCGCCCAAAGCAACAGGAAGACCACCTACCGATTGTCGCCTGGCATTTAATGCCATTTTGTGGACACTTCGCACTGGCTCGCCGTGATCTTCCTGAGGAGTATGGTAAATGGAGAACGATTTACGGCCTCTATGACAAGTGGAGTGGTGTTGGAACGCTTGATGCAATCCTTGGCCGACTTCGCCGCGCCCATATCGATGGTGAAGCGATTGACAACGATCTTTGGTGTATTGATGGAACCGTTGCGCGCGCTCACCGGTGTGCCGCAGGCGGTGGAAAAAAGTGATCCCAACGAACCAGATGATCACGCATTAGGTCGCTCCCTCGGCGGTTTTTCCAAAAAAATGCATCTGTTAGTCGATTCCATCGGGCACCTGTTGGCGTTTGTAATCACCGGAGGCCAAGTCCACGAAACGACTGCGGTGGAACTCGTTTTAAAAGAAGCGGATGCGAACCTACATGATGGAGACGGCAACCCTCCTGCTTGGTCGGTGAACATGGCGGGCGATAAAGGGTGTCGAGCTACTTGGTCGATGACCTATTGAAGCAACTGGGTATAGATCCTGTCATCCCATCCAAAGCGAATGAAGATCGTGATGCTCGGGGAGTTGAATTTAATCGCGAACGCTATTGTCGCCGCAACATAGTTGAGCGAGCTATTGGCTGGCTGTAGGAATGTCGTCGCGTGTTCTCTCGCTTTGATAAGACAGCCATCAACTGCTGTGGTATGATAAAAATAGCAATGATCGAGCGATTCCTAAAAACTATGTGCCCTTAAGCGTTTTCAAACAGAGCCTAAAAAGAGCCGCCAAGGTTGAAGGAAAGACCTCGGCCACCTGCACGCGAAGCACGGCATCCACTGAAAACTCGTCGTATGTCAAGTAACACCTCGTTGTTGATATTGCTTAAGACTATACGATCGAGCAAATGAAGGTCAATAAAGATGTTTGAAGCGGTGGGCTCAGATCCCTTTACGGATAGGCTCTTAGTCAATCACTGTACTGCGAATACCCTGGTGTTCTGAGCTTTCTTCTTTTACGGCAGGAAGGCTCAACGCAACGCGGAAGCCTATTCGGTCGCTACGGATCGTTGGCGAATTCCCACGGCGGATCGACGATCGGCAGTGCCACGCGGTGCTAAGCCAGCCGCCTCCGCGATTAACGCGATCAACCCCCGGTGTGTACCAGTCATCTGTCCATTCCCAAAGATTGCCGTGGATATCGAATAATCCTCCAAGGCTCGGACGCAACTGGGCGGCAGGGCGGCACCATTGCTGCGAATTTCGCTGATGCCAACCATAGTCTTCAAGAAGTGCTTCACTAGCGCCAAAGTTGAATGGCGCATCAACACTCAGTCTCGCTGCATACTCCCATTCGGCTTCGTTCAATAGCCGGAAGCCCGGGCGGTTCAATCGCATGGTCCATTCGGTGCCGATCGGCAGTTCGAGCCACCCGGACTTGGAATCAATCCCTGGGGGCATTTCGATACTAACATAACTTTGCGAATCCTCTTCCAACCCGATCGCCATGCTCAGCCAGCGGCAGTAGTTTACCGCCTCAAACCAATTCACAGCAAAAACCGGGTCATCCGAAGACAAAGGACGCTTGAACTGAAGCGTCCAAGTGCGTCTGCGCCTGTCACCATCCATCGGACTAAATTGTCGCCAGGTCACCTCACGATCACTGACCGCAATCGGGCCGGCGATTTTTGCTGGTCGTGTGTTATCTTGGGTGCCGAGTTGAAACTCACCGCCCGGCAAGACGATCATTGTAAAGTACATCGGAGTTGTCAGATCGTCCAAAAACGGAGGCGCATCTCCAGCCCATTGTTCACCAGATGTATTGATTGAACCCGCATCCGCTGCGATGCTAAGATCTGGGTCGATGTCGGACAAAGAAGCCGCAGGTGGCTTGACCTCCAAGACAAACCATTGACGATTCCCGCTGGAGTCATAGTCCAGCGGCGTTTGGTCGACGCGCCGGACCTGTTCGTCTTGCCCCCAGCGTCGAAGCAACCATCCGATTGCACTATGAACTGCTCGGCTGGGGTGCAATGCATACATCTCTGCCAACTCGCTGGCCAGCGCTGCACGTCGCTGTGGCGGCAATTGCTCCCATTCAAACTCGCCCAGACCTAATAAAAATCCATACAAGCGATAGTCGTGCTGTTGCTTTTGCAGCGAATCTTTTGGGATTTCTCGACGATTCAGCTCATCCCATGCATCGATCAGTAACGACGGACTAACCTCGCGACCGCGGATTCGATGGATGAATTGGGTTAATGCTTCTGGATCTCGATCGACGGTCAAGAAGCTGTACACCGGCTTAGGATCCTCCAGGCGAAACAAAGCAATCGCTGCGTTTGCTTGGCGTTCAATCGCCGCCTGACGATCCAAGACCGGTAAATCTACTGACAATCGGTGCGTATTGTCTGGCGGAGCATTGGGCGCTGCAATGACTGCCGCTGCAGAGCTGACTATCGAACGTTCGAGCTCCGATCGTAGCGATTCGATCGCCTGCTGGCGAAACTTTGCATACAAAGGAAAAAACCTAGCAAATTGACGAGGTTGCCCAACCAATATCAATTCATGCAATAAGTTGAAATCCTCTGCCGCATACACCTGCAAAATCTCCGTTGCTAGGTCGATTTCCGTTTGTGAGCGCGAACTGGGGGACGCAGCAAAAATTCGTTGCAGTTCGGGGTTCAGTTGCGATGCAACCGGCATCAGCGCATCGATCCAGATCGCGACCCTCAAAGGATTCGCTTGAACAAGACGTTCGGAAATATCGCCCGCAATGGAATGCCATAGTTCATTTCCGGGATCATAGGCCGCCAACGCACTGGCTGTTTGTAACAATGATTTCGGATCTCGCTGACTCGCTTTCGCCCACAATTCCGGTGTGACCTGTTGTGCGTAAGGTTTCAGTTGATTGACAAGCAATGGAACTTGTCGGGCATCAGCAACCAGCAAACGCTCAATCAAAAAATCGACTTGTTGGGGATCGCTGCTCAGCAACCCGATGCTCAGTTTCAATCGCTCATCAGATTCAGGGGGGTGTTGCTGCAGTGCCGCCTTGAGTTTCGGATCGACAGCCGAACGCATGGCGTCAAGCAGGTTGATTAAATCAGGAATCTTACCGTATTCAGCAGACTCCATTGTATGCACCAGATTGGTAGCGTCGTGTTCCAAAAGTCTTTCGTCGTTCCAGTTCTTGACTGCCAGTCCGGCCATCAGCAAGACGAGCGAGGCGATCGCCGAGAACGCAAAACGGGTTGCATGAACCCGTCCCGCCCGGCGCATCACATTCTGTTCTTTCTGCTTCCACCTGCGATGGTTTGTTAATCGCCAAATCGTCAACCATTCCCACAGCGTTGGCAAATTGCGTTTTTCAGGTTTCGTATTCCAAGCAGTCGCCCGCTCGGCGAGCCGAATCTCGGCACGTCCCTTGATGGTCTCAAGCTGTTTTTGGTTCAACCAAATTCTCAGCGACGGGACTAGAAAATCGTGCGTCAATTGATAACGTGCTATAGTTTCCGGAATGTCTGGGGCGTTGCCGACTGGCGGTTGGAATTGCTGGCTTGCATTATTAGCCTTTCCAATTCCGTCGGGATCGATCGGCGTTATCAGGCGTAATTGTGTATCGAGGATCTGGATCAAATCATCAAAATCATTTCGACTTTTCTCGTATCCTGAAACGAGCCGCAGTTGTTCACCACTGCGCCAGCGTCCTTTGATCGTCGCCGCTTCATCGGGCAGCAGTTCACCGAGTACCGCTCTAGCGGCATGCTGGTGGTGCCGATGCGAAGCCAAAGCCGATGCGTTGCTGAACGTTTCTTCGAGGAACAGCACGCCAATCCCGGAAATTCCGCCTAACTGACGCAGTGTTGCCGGTGTCCAGGGTTTCGTTTTTACCATCTCGGCGAACAATGCCAATTGCACCGATACGACTCTCCCTTCGACCGACAGCCCACTGATTGCATCATCCAAAAAGCGATCGTGTTCAAGCGATAAATGTGCCAGGTTTTCTGGCAACCGGTCATAAGCTTTCCCGAACTCTACAAGTACTTTGCGAGCGTGGTGTTGATCGAACAAGTCGACCGCGGCGGTGTTGTGCCCATCGACCAGCCTGACATCCATATCGCGAAACAGTCGAGTGGCAGCCATCCAAAAGTCGTCGCGAATCATCAATAGAGCCTGGACGCTGGCGCCATCACATTGCCGCAGTGCTGCCGCAAGATCGGTATTGCCATAGTCACTTCGGGTGTACAGCCATTGTTCGAATTGATCGATCACTAGAACGATTTTGTAGCCGTTGTTGCCATGCTGTCGGCGCAAATACGAAACCGCATCCGTCAGTGAGAGACCACTTGGTAACTCTGGCACCGTTTTTAGCAAGCCTGTTAATAACCGCGCTTCGGTATTGTCATTGGTGGCCTCGATATAAACCGTTTTGACGTGATTTGCCAATCGAGGCAACACGCCAGCCTTCACCAAAGACGATTTGCCACAACCGCTTGGGCCATAGATCAACCCGATGCCGAACGTCTGGTCCTCATCCAAATCTTCAAGTCGTCGCTTCCAAAACGTGATACTGCCAGGGAGCCCAAAACGATTCCGCACACCAGGTAACAGATCGATAAAGAAATCGGTGTCCGTCGCATCGAAGCTTCGCAGGCCCTTGGGTGCGATGCGAAGGCTCCTCAAGCTGCTCTCGTTTTTCCCGTCCAGGAAAGCCCGCAGGTCTTCCGCAAGCTCAGCCGCCGTCGTGTATCGGTCACTCGGGCGTTTGGCCATGCTTTTGAGCGTGATCCGCTCGAGTTCTTCGGGTAACGCGTGATCGATCTGCCGAATCGTCCTCGGTTCGTCCTGGGCGACGCAGCGTAATCGTTCCGACGGCTCCTTGACGCCGGAAAATGGACGGATCCCGGTTAGCATTTCGTAAAGCACAACGCCTAAGGAGTAGATGTCCGACCGCGCATCGACACGGTGCCCTTCGCCGCGAGCTTGTTCCGGACTCATGTACGCAGGTGTGCCCGCCAACCGCAGTCCTTGGGCCGAATCTGTTTCCCGCAGGGCTAACCCAAAGTCGCATAAATAAACAACGTCCTGATCATCTAGCAATACATTCGCTGGTTTGATGTCGCGATGCACCACCCCGCGGTCATGGGCATACTGCAACGCATCGGCCAAGGCCGCTACCCAAGCGGCGGCTTGGGCCGGTACAAGCCGTTGCGCCGCGATTCGTCTGCTCAGGTCGCCGCCCTGGATGAATCGTGAGACAATATAGAATTGTCCGCGATCAGTTCGCCCGATGTCGTAGACCGGCACGATGTTTCGGTGATCGAGCGTCGCAACCGTGCGAGCTTCACTAAGATAAAGCTCCGCATCGTTGGGGCGACGCTGACGACTGGCCACCTTGATCGCCACTTGTCGTTGCAGTTCCCCATCGTGAGCTTCGTAGACGGCACCGAAACCACCTTCTGCAATTCGACGCCTGACGCGATAGCGTCCGAATGTTTGAGTCGCTGGAACAATTGCATCCTCGGCTCCTAGCGATTCAACCGGGACAGGTTTTTCTTTGTCAAGCCTTTTTAGCAAACGCTCAAGTAACACATCATTCGTCGTGGACTCGTCGGTTTCCTGTTGGTTCGACTCGCGCAGCGTTGTCTGATCAGGATCAGACTGTCCATATCGCTGTCCGGCAACACCTTTAATGGAATCATCGTCTGCGAATGACTGTCGATTTTCGATATCCATAAACGCACTCCGAAAACCTCAATCAAATCCTTAAATCGAATTCATCAGGTCGTCAACTTCTAGGCCTGGATGTTCCAGCAATAACTGATTGATCAAGTCAGCAAGCCGATCACGCAGGCGAGACATAGCCACTCGTACAGCCCCCACAGTGACGTCGTTCAAAGCCGCTATCTCCCTAGGTTTCTTTTCAGCGAGATAACCATCAAGTATCAACTTCTCGCGTGGAGGGATTTTTTTGCTTGCTTGAACCAGCAATTTCTGGATCAAAAGCCGACGCTCTGAATCAATCAGCAAATCCAAGATCACATTATCCGAAGTTTGAAGGGTATCCACATCGCCGTCGAGAGAACGAAAGCGTTTTTGGTAATTTTGTGCGCGTCGGCGCAAGTCCTTGCATTCGTTATCGGTCACCACGCGCAGCCAAGCGCGAAACGTCTTGTTCGCCTGCGGACTGTACATCGACAGCTTCCGGTACACCTTTACCATCAACTCCGACGCCGCTTCGTCAGCCAAGTCGTGGTTGTCACGAAAGTGAAGCATGCACCAATGACGTACCGTAGCAAAGTACCTTGTACAGAATTCAACGTAAGCTTCATGCAGCCTTTCTGCAGAACCTGACCTCGCCGCCTCAATCATGCTGAGGCTGGTTACTATGCTACTGAGTCCGCCACCGGCAGCCTCATCATCATTCACGTTAACACTCCTCACATCGACAGCCTTCTGGCGCCGCTATCAGTTACGGAAAATACAAGAATCAGTTTAAAGAGCGGTCTGATCTTTGGCAGAGGCCACGATTGACCGCACATTTCATCCTTACAAGAGTGTCAGCTCTCTCTATTGAAGCAATGCGTCCCGGCCAACCCGCTGGTCTGGTTGGACGTTGACCGAGTATGGCAGATCCCTATGGCTCAAGCAAGCATAATGCGACGAGCGATGTGAATCAAAACTGCTGATTAAAGGTACACGTTTTGTTCACGCAAGTCGTTGCAGACCCTCAAGACCGCTCACCGAGTCATTCGGCTTGCCTACCGGTCAATGAACCAATCGAACTCAGATGCATCCTGAAGCAATTACGCCAAAGTTCCCAAGTATTTCGTCTGTTTTCTGCCGGCTGGCTATAGGGCGATACCCCTCCCTTGAACCAAGAAACCAGTTCAACTCTGAAAGCGGCTTTAGCGAAATCAAAAAAAAACAAACAAATAACGTGTAAGGTTTTCTCGGTCCCGAACGTTAACACCATAACGACAGGAAACTTTTTTAAAAGAAATCTCGTTTACAGAACATTTGTTGCGGAGGAAAGCTCGGATGCGTATCGCCAGTCGATATACGTACACTTCGTTGCGTTTGAACAGAGCGGCGCCCGCGGTGTCTGCCAGCGAAGAGGCTCATTGTCATTCACGTGGTGGCATCGCAATAGTAGGTGCGGGTGTCGATTAGCTCGCGGTCGCGTCGGATAGCGGATTCGACATAGCGAGTCGTGATTTGTGTGTGTCGCTCTATCTGTCTTGATCTGTCTCGCTTGCCCAATTTCCCCTGCCGCTCGATAAGTTGCCGCCCATGTCCCGGTCGAATGTTTCACACGCAGCGATCTGGGGCGATCTGATCATCCGTGGTGTCGGGGTGTCTTTGCGTCAGGTGGTGGGGGGTTCTGTCTGGTGATGAGTTAAGAAGTTTGTTGTTCATCGATAGTAATGGACTTTATGGTTTGCTCGCCTCACCAGTGTTTCGGTTAGTTAGAAACCTTGATATGGAGTTTACATGATACTCGTCGATCTATTCACAAAATGTCTAAGGTATCTTTCGGAGGTCTTGCAAGGGGCCGGTTTTCGCGGCGTCTCGTTTTACCGCAATCGCCAACATCCGTCATTGTCGCGTCAGAACGGTACAGTGAAGTCTGGGCACTCGGTTTTTCTAAAATTTGAAGCTCTCGAGTCCCGCTTGCCGCTCAGTGCGACGAACGATCTGATCAACGTGACAAGCCATCCGGCGGATCCTGTGTTCGAGGGAATTGACCGCTCGGGCTTCACTGTAGAAATGTCGAGCAACGACGACGTTGGCACGAGTTTGCGTCGAAGTGGTTTTGGCGTTGGCTGCCGTAACTATATTGCCGGTAATTCGCTAATCACGCTAGGGCCTGATTTTATTAGTCCCCGCACTTACGGAATTTTTACTTTTAGCCCGTTTGATTTCAACATCAGAAGCGATGCATATTTTTGCTTTGAAGTCTCGAGTGGGTACCAAGCGTGGACGGATATTACCCTTTTTGACATCGTTGTCCCGCCCGATTATTTTCCTCAAGTGGGAGTTGTAAGTCTTCAACTCTTGGATAGGGACTTTAATATTATTGATGAAAGCGGTCCCAATAGTGTTCTTGCAAGCGTCAATAGTGATCCTCAAATTCCACTGCAAGCGGGGGAATACTATTTGCGTGTAGTTAATCACACTCCTGACGTACTTTTTTCGTATAGTTTAAGGCAGTTTGGAGTAGTAGGGGAAGTAGAAGTTGCGTTCGATCGTTTTGAGCCCAACGACACCCGCCAAACCGCCACCGACCTGCAGACGATTTCCGGGTCGCTGTCCGTCGCGGATCTCTCGATCCACACGGCGTCGGATTTCGACTTCTTCAAATTCACGACCACGGGCGTTGGCACGAGCGC
>DNWZ01000652.1 GCA_003506095.1 Planctomycetaceae bacterium
TCGGCGGTGATCGGTTGGTCGTTGTAACGCTTTTCGTAAACTTCGGCTCGAACGGCTGCTTCGAGCGCCGCGTCCGGAAACAGCTTGACTGCTTCAGCCTTCTTTTTCTCTTCTTCAGCTTTCTTTTCAGCAGCCATTTTCTCAGCGGCTTTCTTTTCAGCTTCCTTCTTCTCAGCTTCCTTCTTTTCAGCTTCGGCTTTTTCAGCAGCTGCCTTATCCGCAGCTGCCTTATCCGCAGCTGCCTTATCCGCAGCTGCCTTATCCGCAGCTGCCTTGTCCGCAGCTGCCTTGTCCGCCGCTGCCTTGTCTTCTGCCGAAGGCTCGGCTGGTGCTGGCTCGGCTGGCTGCTCGGCGGCTGGCGGTTCCGCCGGCTTTTCCGTCTTGTCGTCTGCGTGGACCGGCAGCGAAGCGGCTGTTACGAAGGTTGCGGTAACGGCGACCAGGATCACGACCAGATTGCGAAGCGTGATCACAAAGCGGTTGGCTAAGTTGTTTTCCATGGCTCCAGTAGCTTCCGCAAGAAGCGGTGTTAAAAGGGGATTTTAGGTGGGAAGGGCAGTCAATGGCACCCGTTCATTGTAATACAGATCGATGCTCGCGCGAGGCTTGGCGGCTCGAAAACTGGGCAATCGTTACAACCGCCGCAGGCCGTCTTCAGTCATCGGTGTCGGGATTTCGAAGTCGAGTTGGTCGATCCGGGCGAGCGTCTGGGCGTCAAGGATCAAGTCCGCCGCCTCCAAAGCCTCGTCCAATTGCTCGACGTTGGTCGCTCCGAAAATCGTCGACGCGACGAAATCGTGCTGACGGCTCCAGGCCAACGACAACGCGGTTACCGAGACGCCAATGTCGTCGGCGATCTTCATCAACCGGGCCGTCATTTCTAGCGATCTTGCGTTTACAAACCGCTGGGCCATCCGCAGTTGCCGCTCCGCTCCGCCGGTCAAATAATCGGTAAAACGTGCCCCGGCCGGCGGACCGTTTTGGTACTTGCCGGTCAACACGCCGCCGCCCAACGGGCTGTACGGCAACAGACTCAGCTTCTCTTGCCTGAGCACCTGTGCCAGTTCGCTCTCGCAACGCCGGTTGATCAGGCTGAAGTTGTTTTGCACGGTCTCATAGCGATCCAGGCCGGTAACGTCCGCAGCCCAGAGGCTCTTCATCACGCCCCAGCAGGTTTCGTTGCTGCAACCGATCACGCGCACTTTGCCGCTTTGACGCAACTCGGTCAGCGCCCCAAGTACTTCTTCGTAGGGCATGCCGTGGTCCGGCCAGTGGATTTGCATCAGGTCGATATAGTCGGTTTGCAGCCGCTGCAGCGATTCTTCGCACGACCGCAGAATCTGGTGGCGATCGATGAAACAGCGTGTTCCACGGACCGGTGCGGCGAACCAACCGTGTCGCGGCCCGGTGACTTTGGTCGCGATGGTTACCGAGTCACGCGGCTTGGTCCTTAGCCAACGTCCGACAATCTGCTCGGTCAAGCCGACCAATTCGGCTTTGGGCGGCACCGGGTAAACTTCGGCCGCATCCAGGAAGTCGATCCCTGCATCAACGGCTCGGTCCATAATCCGGTGCGATAACGCTTCGTCGCACGCCAAACCAAACGTCATTGTGCCCATGCAAAGGTCTGAAACTGACAGCCCGCTGGAACCCAGTCGCCGATACTCCATCTCTGTTCTCCCGTTGCGAGAAAAAGGTTGAAATCAAAGCGGCGATGGTGGGCCAAATCGCTTCCGTTGTCCATCGGGGTTGGCAGCAGGTTTGCGACGCTCAGCCTGTTCAAACGAAAAAAGCCAGCATCGACTTGGTCGACGCTGGCTTCGAATGATTTAAAAATGGGGAGCCGAAACTACGCTTGAAACGAGCTTCCGCAACCACAGCTCTTCACGGCGTTGGGGTTTTCGAACGTGAAGCCCTGCTTTTCCAAGCTCTCGTGCCAGTCGATGGTTGTGCCATCGAGGTACAACGAGCTCTTCTTGTCGACAACCACGGCGACGCCGTGGCAATCGTACTTCGAATCCGACTTTGAATCGAACGAATCGTCGAAGTTCAATGTGTAATTGAACCCGCTGCAACCGCCACCGGCTACGCCGATCCGCAACAGCATCGATTCTTCGAAATTGTGTTCTTTCTGAAACCGTCGAACTTCTTGAGCGGCACGCTCGGTCAACTTAAGTGCCATCGAATACAATCCCTCCGAAAGGGTGAAGTGTGTCAAAAACCAACGAGAGCAATGTTTAAGTGGCTCAGACACTATCAACCGCCGACGCACTGCGTGAGCAATTGAACCTGTCGAAATAAACGCCCGCTTAAACCGAATGCTTTGTAATCATCGTGTCGCGTCAAGACAACAGCGGATGGTTAAGCACGGTTTAAATGGGCCACGAACAATCTTCGTGTACCGAACCAGTTCTATAGTATTCCAACAATCGCATCAAAAGCAAGGGATACGATTACCCGAGACGATGCATTTGCGAAACCATTTCGGTGATCGTCTGCGCCGCCGCACCCACGGGCCGGGCGTTGCCGGTTTTCCAGTAATCCGGGGCGTAACGCTGATACTCCATGAACATCGCGATGACGGCGATCAACAAAAAGAGCACGCTGAGGATCAGCATCACGGTGTAGACGTTGGCAGGCTGCTTGCGTGGAATGCCACTAGTAACTTGTATCGACACGGTCGCCCTCCCGGATCGTTGCGGTTTCGTAGTCCTTCAGAATCTCAGCCACTGCACGGTTGGGCTCGGTGCGGCGAATCTTTGCCTTGCCGATGTATTGACCGGCACGGGTGATGTCCAGCAAGTGGCCATCGCGCAAACCGTCGTCAAATCCGATCGACACTTCGACCAAGTTTCGTGGCCGATCGACGACCAAAATGGTGCCGTTGCGATCGGGCGGAGCACCATCAAGCGGTTCGTTGATATCGATGCCCTTCATATCCACCACTTCGCGATAGCGGCTGACCTGGGCCAAAAGTTGCTGGTTCCGTTCGCTCTGCTGCTGGACGATCCCGCGCAAACGGTTCATTTGATCGGTCATCTGAAGCGTTTCGGCGAACAATGTGTCGCGATCTTCTTGCTCGCTGCGGATTTGTTCCCGCAATTTTCGGGTTTCTTCGGTCAACCGTTGCAATTCTTCGGCACGGCTGCGGTCCAACTGCGAAAGCTCCGTATTCTTCGCTTCCAACTGTTGAACAGACGCTTCGCTGGCTCGCAACACTTGGTCGATCTGGTCCAACTGGGTTTGCAGAGCGGCCAAGGCGGTACGCCGGGCGGCTTGTTCGCGGTCCAAAGCCCCGCGAGTCCGCTGGGCATCAGCCCGCAACTGTTCGTTGGTTCGCGTCGCAACCTCAACCTTAGCCTTCAGGCCCGTGCTGGGTGCAAGCACGACGTCGCGCCAATTTCTGTGCGAGGCGTTGACGGCGAGCGCCAAAACCATAAATGCGGCGCTCAAAATAAATATGAGCATCGCCAGGAACTTGCCCAATAATGTCATCGCGAAAAGCTCTCGATCGACCGGTTACGACGAAGTG
>DNWZ01000435.1 GCA_003506095.1 Planctomycetaceae bacterium
TTCCACCCTCCCAATCCATGGTGTTAGGTGTATCGACGCTTCTATGTGACCAACTGAAGTTGACTTCGCTCAATCCTTCATGTTTTTCCATCGTGCAACGTCAATATCAAGAGCCGAAGTTAGAAGGGTCAGCGGCACGGGCTTGGGGCAACCAATTCGCAAGTCTGACAGCCGGTATTTTGAGGGGGTGCCAATCTTCCGCGATGATGAGCGCAGGCTGCCGCGGCTTCGGCCGGATAGTTTGCCCAAATATCTGAATGACAGGGATTTGCTTTGAAATGGCCGTGAAAACTGTTCGATGGTGGCAATTGGGGGGTGCGGTATGGGAGCGGTGTCAGGCAATCGCTGCAACCGCTATTGGATTGGCCGTGGAATCGACTGCCATTTGATGGAAACGTTTGTCCGCTGAACCCCGCATGATGCGGTGCCCCGTAATAGACAGAAGGATTGGAATGCTGGTTCGAATAAGCGAGATCACGCTGCTGGTGTTCAATCGCTTGATTGAAGTCGATTGGCCCGGGAATCGGCGTCGCTGGTTTGGTGGCGGGCTGGAGCATTTCTATATCTTGAGCCGAAACTTCGGATTGCACGGCATTCAAGCCTGTAGAGCCTGCTGGCACGTCGGTTTGTTTAGGCGTTGGCAATTCGAGTCGTTCCGGCAAAACGATCGATGCTGGCGGTTCCAGCGATTGGAGTGAGTTGAGCGGTGGAACCGTTGTTGATGGCGCCGTCTTAGGAAGATCGCTTGCCGATGGCAAACCCACGTTGGGTGCCTCAAGCAGCGATTCCGGCGCGTCCAACGCCTCAAGTGCGTCTAAGCCGTCCAGGTTATCTGCCAGGGCGGCTGGTGGTTCGTTGTCCGTTGCCCGAGCGAGCCGGAACGGTCGCTGAGGTTGGCTGTAGCCGGATGAGGCAGGGACCTGAGTCCCAAAATATTGAGCCATTGCGATCGAGTTGCCGAGCACTGCGACTGTCAACGCGGGAATCAAACTCTTTAACATCTTTAAACCCTCGATGCGTTTTGGGGGTGCGCAAACAATGTACAGCCGGCTATGGGCGAGAAGGTTGGGGCGCGGCATCCCGTCATTTTTTCACTGTACGCAACGACCGCTTTCTCTGCTTCGAACCGGGCAGAGCGTCGTCAACAGAAAAGTACACCGCCTGCACGCGAAAACTCTTTAGCCGCATGACCGCGACTTCATATGCGCTATGATCGACAGAACCGCAGCGAGTGATACAGCGATGCTAATCAGCAATAAAATCGACTCGCCTCCAAAGGGTCAGCCCCCTTTTCGGATAAGCTTTAGGATCGCATGGCGAGTACTACAAGCGTGAGGATGAGAAAGATACTGAGCACAGCCAAGCCGACCACCAGTAACATTCGACGTTGCGTGCGGTCGCTGCGTTGTTGACCGATCGCGGCAACGCCACTTAGGCCAACGCCTAGCAATGGGGCAGTTGCGTGTGACGGGGCCATCAGAGGATCGTCAAACAGGTCATTCGAATCGACGCCGTTATCCGTGGGCAACATAAGTCGTGTGGTCTCGGCTAGTTCAGGCAGGGTTTCTCGTGCAGAGCGCCACTGCGGCCAACCGTCGCGCCAGATCAGTGTGCTGGCAGTTACACGGTTTTCGGCGATCCAGCTCCGCAGTACCTCGCCGCTGGCCGGCCCATACTGCCCGCCCGCGGGCGGTCGGACGTACCATAGCACGCCGGTTTCATCTAAGGGTGAATCCAATACTCGGTGATCAGATTCAAGCGTGTCGAGTGTTGCGGAACCTTCCACCGAGGCCGTGGTATTGCCGACCGAGCGGTTGAATTGTCGCTGCCCAGAGGCTCCCCTTGCGGTCGGTTCAGTTCGGATCGGCTGTGACCGCGGCGCATCCTCCAAGGGAATACGAATCCTGCCACCACATCTGGGACACACGCCAATTTTCCCGGCCAACTCGCGTTTGATATTGAGCGTGTGCTCACAATGGTTGCAGGCGAAACGAATGCCCATGGCAGAATCAATGCTGAAGAAAGAAAAGTTTCGATGGGGATGCGATTCGACCTAGCGATAGCTTTCGTGACACTTTGCACAGCTTTGTGAGATCGCGCCAACAGCTCGGGTCACTGCTGCGGCATCGCCTTGGTCAAGTGCTAAGGAAACCGAACGGCTCGCGTCTACAAACTGGGCACAAAGTGTCTTGTAATCCTCATCGTCGGCATCGACCATTCCTTCAGTACGCAAAACGTGTCCGACAACGGCCATTAATTCGGCCGATCGCCGCACCGAATCGGCCTCCGCCTTGACGGCTTCTTCGTTGCGAGTACCGGATTTCAACGGGCCTTCGAGCAACGATTCGGCATAGATCATCAGCGGCACACGATCGGCAATCAACGACCAATCGTTTTGTGCTTCGGCCTGGCGACTGGAAAGCCCAGTGCCGGAAATAATGTCTTCTAAGTCAGCTTTGCGAAGTTTCGTTTCATTATAAACCTGTGGCGATCCCGATTTGCAGTTCGCCGCCGAACGAGCAAACAGGTCGCGTGCCGCAGCAGCATCGCTTTTCCATCGCACCTCGCCTTGGTGTTCGACCACAACAGCGAACAACGACGCCAGCGTGGTTAAGTGCAAACGCGCTGTCTGGAACTCGCCGCTTTTGAATGCCCCAGGTGTCGTGACGGCTGAATCAAACATCAGGCGCACTCGCTTAATTTCGTCTTCCAAGGATGCAGGCGAAATCAAGGAGGTAAACATGTTCTGTTCGGCTCCGCCCCCGCTGCCACCGGCAGCCGGTTTAGATGCAGTCGCCGGTGCGACTCGCTGTGCCGGCTCGATCGCTTGGCCAAGCAAGGGACGCTGGCCACGAATCGCTTCGCCAGTCGACTGAAAAAACGTGCCACGAAACGAATCATTAGAGAATGTTGGGGCAGCCGCACGTCGTTCGCCTGCGACCGCAGCGGCAAGCGAGGCAAGTGCAACACCACCAACAATCAGGACCGCGATAGAACCGAAATGGCGAATGGAACGCCGCAGAGGTTTGTTTTTCATCGTTTAGTCATTCCCTAGGCGTAACAACATGGGCCATGCAAACGTCACGTTCGACGCTTACTTCACCATTATGGTTCATTTCTTTCCCAGCGTCTGCTGAATCCGCCGTTGATGTTCAGTGTTTGTCCGGTAATAAAGTTGCTCGCTGGGCTGGCCAGAAACACTGCTGCGGCGGCCACATCGGCGGCCGATCCCCATCGCTGCATCAACGATTGGCCTTTGGCGCGGCGGTCCCAGTATTCATTGACCGTTTCGCCCCAGCTGGTCATGATCCACCCCGGCGCGAGTGTGTTGACTCGCACCTGGGGTGCGTATTCCTGGGCCAAGGACCTCGCAAACGCTTCCACCCCAGCCTTCACAGGGGCGAACATCTGTCCCCCATCGCCTTCCATGCCTTCGGTCGCTTGGTCCCAGCCGATCAGCATCAGACTGGCAGGCTGCTGGCCAGACTGCTGCGAGTCGGCTTCACGGATGCGACGAGCATATTCGCGTCCCACCACGATCGATCCGATCAGGTCAACGTCGATCAGGTGGGCCAATTTTTGGTCAAAATCCCAATTCTGGGCCTCGCCTGTCAGCACGTCGGCCCCAGCGGCATGCACCCAAACGTCGGGGCGGCCAAACCACTTGAAGGCATCATCCACCAATTCGCGGCAAGCCTCTCGCGATCCACAATCTGCTTGCAACAAGATCGGTTCGGCGCCAGCGGCGGAAACTTCATCGGCGGTCTGCTGCGCCGCAGCGTGATTTCTTGCGAAATGGATTCCGATCCGTTTAGCACCTGCAACGGCGAATGCGATCGCAATTTGGCGACCAATGCCGCCAGAGGCTCCGGTGACGACCGCACACAATTCAGCCAGCGGAAGATGCGGTTGCGGTGTGGGGTATTGGGAAGTTGACATGCAAATCACGCCAAAAAAAAAGGTCGTGGGACGAATCCGCCCCACGACCTTCAAGTGTTCTACTCGCTCGATTATAGGTTCGGCGTCGTATAAGGTTCGACGTCGCCGACCATGTGGAAGTGGTTATGGTCGATATAGATTACTTCGATCACTTCATTGTCGTCCAGCGTATGAGGAACTGGGAAACCGACAATCGTTCGCTCGCTGCAGTAAATCGTGCACTTGTAGTGAGCGTGATGGAGTTGAGCGGGACCGATCAGCGGATAAAACCGAGGTGGGTCGATGTAGTCGGCGATTTTTTCCTTGATGATGCGAACGTTGTTGCGTTGCTTCTCATGCAAGAACGGGACGCCACCTTGAACCGGTCGAGCTTTTTCCAGTGCTCGCATCACTTCGTCGTCCGTCGGTGGATCCAGTGCAACTACCGGCCCGCCCGCGGTCGTGGGACCAAGAATCGGCACGCGGTCGTAGCGTTCCTTGATCCAAAACTTTTCTTCCTGGTGATGCTGCTGAAGCGGGCTCACCGGGATCGGAATGATCGGCGTCGGCAGGCCGCCTAGGCAACCGATGCTGGTAACCATCGATATGGCTAGTATTCCCAGTGCGGTCGTCATGGGCCGATGGGCCCTCTTAGTCAATCTTGACATGACATTCTTCTCGAGACGGTACAACATAATTCCGTTCATGGCATCACTCCCCGGCGAAGCTCGTAATACAGTTATCGTGTCAAAATGTATCGATCTTGCGGATAAGTTCGGTTTTCTCGCTAAATCTTTCGCGTCATCACGCCCGCCCCGCTCTCCTAAACGCAATCCCAACGTCTACGCAGCTGGCAACGGCGAGTGGTATTGCGATAACAAAAAACGCCAGCGGGCCGAAGCACGCTGGCGGAAGTGTCGATCGGGGTTGAACGATCGGTTCACGCGACTAAATCACCGGACCGTGGCCGCACGGGACATGGTCAGTCGTGCGACCGCTTGCCCGATTACTTGTCGGTGAAGTCCAAGAACCACCATCCATCGTCCCATTCGAGACTCACTTTACGCCATCCCAACGGAACTTGTGGGTAGGGATAAAACGGTCCGATGTAGGGGAATGCCGATGGACTGTACTGCTGTGGATAGCTGACAGCGGCGTAGTTCGGATACGCTGCGTAGCCCGGCCAAGCGTAATTGGGCAAGTAAGGCTGCTCGTATCGCGGCCCCGATCCGACGCCCGGTGCTGGCCCCATCGGTACGGGCATCGGGCCATACCCGCCGTTCATTGCCATGCTCGCCTGTTGCATATGAACTGGCTGGCCCATTTGATACGGAGCCGTTTGTGCCGGGACCGATTGGCCACGTGAGGAGGCCATTTGTGCGGGCGTTCCTTGACGTTGCTGCGGTGCTGGATTGCCGACGTAGGTGTCGGCCAGCGGCTGTGGCAACAGCTCAAGTTCCTGTGTCGCAATCGGCTGAGCAACACCACCCATCACGATGATGTCTTCCGAAACGTCGTAAACCCCAGGCGTCGATCGCACGAGTTCCGTGATCAAGCGGCGCTGATCTTGCGAACTAGCTCGACCGTTCAAAAAGACTTTACCGTCACGTGTATTCACGTCGACGCCAAAGCCTTTCAGCTGGCCCTGACGCTGTGCATTGCCCAGCGTTGAGACGACAGCAGCCGTGATTTGCGAGTCCAGTAAGGCGTCTGAACCGTCTTCGGTCGCAGCAGCCATCTGAACGTCGTTGGGCGAAGACGGCAACGCGATTTCGCCAGCCGGAATCACCGGTTGTGGGAAAAACGCTGGTGCAGCGGCAGCAACACCCGTGGCCAATGGTTCGTCACTTGTCAGCATTCCCGGGCCAGCTTCGCCTTTGGGCGAAACCATTGCCTTTGGGAAAATCGCTGGTGCTTCGGTCGCAACCGGTGCCCCAGCGGCAGTTCCACCCGTTGGAGCCTTTGCGACCAGTGCTTCCTTGAGCGAAAAATTGCTCGCAGCAGCACCGCGAACTTCGATTTCATCAACCACTTTGGTGATGCC
>DNWZ01000169.1 GCA_003506095.1 Planctomycetaceae bacterium
CACGATTATCAGCAATGAGTTGCCACGATTGAACGACGCATCCGGAGCATTAGCCGGACGGTTGCTGATTCTGAAGTTCACAAACTCATTTTTTGGGCGCGAAGATAAGGGACTATCGGAGGCTCTGCACGATGAACGCCAGGGCATCCTGTTGTGGGCAATTGGTGGTTGGGAATCGTTGCGTCGGTCTGGTCGGTTCATCGAACCGGAGGCATCGAAAGAGCTTGTCGAACAAATGGCAGACATCGCCAGCCCGATCACCGCGTTCGTGGGTGATTGCTGCGAGATTGACCCGCTAGGCGAATCGTTCCTTAGTGACCTGTATTCGCATTTCCGGCATTGGTCCGAGTCCAACGGCATCGACAAGCCAGTGAGTTTGCCAGTGTTCAGCCGCGACTTGACCGCTGCTTATCCGCAGTTGCAGCGTTCTCGGACCCGGTCCGGCGCTGGTCCGGATTCCAAAGCGCGAACGATTAAAGGGGTCCGTTTGGGTGGTGAATAAGCGATCGCCGGACCAGATGGGTCCGGGTCCGGGTCCAGATACTTTTGCGACCCGGTCCGGCAAAAGTGCCGCAATTTACGATACAAAACCCGCGCCGGACCAGATGGGTAGGGGTCTTACAAACAAAGTAGCAAAAGCAAAAAATGACCATACATGCACCCAATATCCCTGATATTACATGCAATAGGAAAGACCTGGACCCATCCGGTCCGCCCCTCTGCGGAGTGTCGCATTGGTGGCTCGACGATGTTGCTGCACAGCCGGCAATGGATCCGGAGCCGGAGGATGCGACAAATGTCGCATCATGCGTGCCACATAACGACTCATCCAACCATATCGACATCGTTGTCGGCAATCGCATCCGGACGACATGCAAACAATGCGGTCGATTCATCGGCTACCGACCGGAGGCGATGCAATGAAGATCCAGCAAACCATCGGCATGACGCGATTGGACGCCACAGCGGCACAGTACCTTCACGCAACCGTTACCGATGCAATCCCGCCTGGCGCGACCCTGGTCTTGCGCAAGCGACCAGACGGCGCTTTCGAGATCGTGGTAGTCGTCCAGCGGCAAGACGCGACCGACGTGATTTTGTTGGCGTCGTTCCTGGATCCCGAAGTCGTCGATGCGATTCGTGCCGAGTCGATCACCAGCGTCGTGATGAATGCCAAGCCAAAGCGATCACGCAAGGCAAAAGCGAAAGCAGTTTGATTCCGTTTTACCAAAGGAGTTTGAAAGATGACCGTTGTGATTCCGTTATTCCGTTCGCCAGGTGCGGACTACGTGTTCGTGGTCGATGCATTGGGTTGCATCGTTGGCGTTCACTATCCGTCTGGTGATTCGTTCCTGCACGCCACAGAACACGATTGAGGGCCAGGGCGATGAATGAGCCACACAGCCGACCGAGCGTGATACAGGCGATTTTAGCGGCTATGCGTGCGATGGATCGACAAGTTTACATTTATGCGTTTGACGCATGGACGATAGTTGCGTACATTTAACCACAGAGAGAACAAAATGATTGAGTCAATGAAGCCACAAATGCGAATCACCCTTCCGCGATGTTCCGATGAGGAAGTCGCGGAGCTTTGCGGGTGGTGCGCTTCGCTGGAAGTTCGACACGGGATTGAGATTCCAAACTTTGCACGATGGCTTGCCGAGACGATCGCCGCCGAGATCCGCCGACGTGCAAGTGGCGGTGCGGTCGAAGCAGGCAGCGTGGGATTGCCGCCGATGGGTCCGAATGAGGTCGGCATCGTGTTAATGATTCTGACCAGCCGAACCTACTGTCCCCAGGGCGAACGAATCGCGAAGTTTTTCGATGGCATGCTGACCCATGTAGTCGCACTGGCTGCGGTGCAGTTATCCGAGTTTCAAACGCTTTGCGAAGCGATCAACGAACAAGCCGAGAGCGAACAATGAAAACCGAACAACTGTTGAGCGTCAGTCAATTGGCTGAAATGTTCAACGTTTGCGAAACGACGATTCACCGCTGGCACAGGGCGTCGTTACTCCCTGAAGCTATGCGAATCAATCGGCGTGTTTACCGATGGCGGGCGTCCGACATCGAACAGTTCATGAACAAGCAAAATCACATAAGTGAGAAGATAAAATGAGAATGATCAACAGCCGAGATTTGACCGACATTCAAGCCGACATCGACCAAAAGTTGGCAGCGATGACCAAGATTACCGCAGCCGCAAAAACTGCGGAACGCAATCTAACGAGCGAGGAAGTTTGCACTTTTGATACGCTCGATGCAGAATTGCGAGTCTTGGGCAACGAGAAGGCGAAGGCGGAACGCGATTCCGCACAACTGCGTGGTCTGACCGAACGGATTGCAAGCGGCGACATTGCTGTGCCTGATTTTCTGAAAGCTGGTTCGCAATACACGGGTGCCGAAGGTTTGCGTTCAAAGGAAGGCAAGCCAATCGCGGTTGCCGTTGGTCCCAAGCAGCGATTAAATCCTAATCCGCCGCGGGGCTATCTGTTTGGCGAACTGTGCCGAGCCGCAGCCGTCGGAGTTTCGCCTTTCAGTCCGCAGGAAGTTCGGGCCGCGTTGACCAGCGATGACAACAGCAAAGGCGGCTACGCGGTTCCTGATTCATGGTTGACGGGTTGGATCGATCGAGCGGTTGAAGTTTCGTCAATCGCTCCGTTTTGTACCCGCGCATTGATGGATGGCGCGAGTCTCAATATCACGACGATCACCGCCAGACCGACGGTTCAAACAAAGGCAGAGAATGCCAAGTTTGCCGATACCACTATGTCCTTTGGTTCGAGCCGATTGCTAGCGTTCACCGCTGGTGCGATTATGTCGGCATCGCTCGAGTTACTCGAGGATTCACCCAACGCTGGTCAACAGATTGAAGCCGTGACGATTCGCGGTTTGATTGATTGGATGAACAGCAAGCTACTGAACGGCACAGGCAGCGAGGAACCGACGGGTATTTTGAACCGTGGTGATATCCCGACTGGTGAGTCCACTGGTGACATCACTTGGGACGCGATTGCCGATGGCGTGACGGTGCTGCGGAACGCCATTTACACGCCTAACGTTTGCGTCGTTAGTCCCGACGTGTTTAACGCTTTGCACCTGCAGCGCGAAAACACCGAGGGCGATGGCTTGTATCTGGCGCGTCCCGAACACTTGCGAGATTTGAATATCATCGCAAGTACCCATTGTCCTGACGACAAGATTGTCATGGGGGATTTTAGCCAATGGTTTATCGGCATTCGGCAGGGCGCACGGGTTGACGTCAGCCAGGAAGCTGGTGAGGCGTTCGAGCGTAATCAAATGTTGATCCGTCCCAAGGTCAGAATGGATTGGGTGCCGACGGACGTAAGCGCATTTTTCATTCTGGATGACGTGACCATCCCAAGCTGATTGAGTTAACCGCTGGCACGTCCAGCGTTCACATAGCGGCATCATTGCATGGCGGTCGTTATCGTCATGCATGATCCGCGAGTAGTTGGTGGTAGCAGAGTGAGGCGGCGCGATGTTTTGTCCTAGGCATCGCGCCGCCATTCGCCTTGATGGTGCTGTGCCAGGGGGGGCGGGCGATAATCTGGCGCGTCACCCGTTCACGATATCCCCGTTTCGCGCGTGTGTGCGTCGTCAATTCCGAGTAGTTTAGGTTCGACCAATGCCGAGACTTCCCAAGTCCACCGAACAGCACAAGATTGACGGCACATATCGTCCAGATCGGCACTCTGAACGCTTAGTTTTGTCTAATGAGTCTCCACAGCCGCCGACCGATTTGGACGCGTCAGAGCGTGAATTGTGGCTCCACATCACCGATTCAATTCCCGTTGCCAGGGTCGATGCACTTGCACTTCGTTGTCTGGTCGAATCGTGGCGGCTATATCGTCGTGCGTATGGCGACTTCGTGGCGAATCCCGATAAAGAGACTCGGATCACGTGGAAAGCCTGCCAGGATGCATTTATCGCGATTGCAAGGCAGTTTGGTCTGACGCCAGTATCCCGAAGTCAGATTAAGGCGACCGAGCCACAGCAAGACGGTGCTGATCCGTTTCGCGACATCATGGAACGTATGGCAAAGGGATGATTCA